>NZ_JAAHGB010000118.1:0-11849 GCF_010672695.1 Okeania sp. SIO1H4 | reverse complement strand
GGAGACTACCACCTCTGCTGTAGATGGGCAACCTGAAATAGTAAGTGGTGTCGCTGAATCAAGAATCACAGATGGGTGAGAATCCCGCGCTGTAATTTTTAATTCAGCGCCGGGAGTATGTCAAAAATAGATAATGTAGCTTTAATAAAATTTAAAACTTTTACATTATCAAATATATTTCAATGAATAAATGAACCTTCAAATTGAACAAGGGAATTGGGTAGAGGAACCGTCGAATTTGGAACCTATGGGAGTTGGGGCAATTGAGGTGGAGATTAAACTCCACCCAGATTGATTAATCTTAAAGATGAGCCGTGGAACATTAAACCCAATAGTGAACAGGGGTAGACAAAAGTAACTATCCCTTACTCCCTGCTAACCTCTACCTTAGGAGGATAAAAAATATAATTTTTTTTGTAAATTTTGTAAAATTTAAACATAGTTAAAAACTCTGTTCATCAAGAAAAAAACTCTTCAAACAGCAAAAAAATCACTAGAGAATAACTATGAGTCCCCTGAAGAAAACCTACGTTTTAAAGTTGTACGTTGCTGGAAATACTCCTAATTCTGTGCGGGCGCTAAAGACACTCAAAGAAATCCTTGAGCAAGAATTTCAAGGAGTTTATGCCCTAAAAGTAATAGATGTACTAAAAAATCCTCAATTAGCAGAAGAGGATAAAATATTGGCCACACCAACTTTGTCAAAAATATTACCCCCACCTGTGAGAAAAATTATTGGGGATCTTTCAGATAGAGAAAAAGTATTAATTGGATTAGATCTACTTTATGAGGAACTCAATGAAGACGAATTTAATCTCTAAAATGAACTTCTTGATACAATTAACATAAATTTTAGTATTTTGTGATATAAGTACTCTGGACATAGTCGTGATTTTTATTGAGGTATGGCATATAGACTTTTGCCTTCAAGCAAAAGCCAGAGAGCAGACTTCTCTGTGTTCTACCAAAATTAAAAATGCCATAAACTGTACATTATGGTGCGACAATCCTGATATATGTAGATATACTTATATATTTGT
The DNA here is from genome assembly GCF_010672695.1 of Okeania sp. SIO1H4. Taxonomy (NCBI): domain Bacteria; kingdom Bacillati; phylum Cyanobacteriota; class Cyanophyceae; order Oscillatoriales; family Microcoleaceae; genus Okeania; species Okeania sp. SIO1H4. The sequence goes on along the minus strand of NZ_JAAHGB010000118.1, from coordinate 10,809 downwards.
GGATAGCTAAAATTTTTTTAATATTCCAAAGATAAAAATATGAATGAAAATAGTGAACCTATTAAAAGAGATGAAATAGCAACAGTAGGAGTTGAAAAGATTCGGACCATGATTGAGGGGTTTGACGACATCAGTCATGGAGGAATGCCAGTTGGCAGAACCACATTAGTAAGTGGTACATCTGGAACTGGTAAAACATTGCTTGCTATTCAATTTCTTTATAATGGAATTATCTATTTTGATGAACCAGGAGTATTTGTAACCTTTGAAGAATCTCCCCACGATATTATTAAAAACGCCTACAGTTTTGGTTGGAATTTACAGAAATTAGTTAATGATGGGAAATTATTTATATTAGACGCTTCTCCCGATCCAGAGGGACAAGATATAGTAGGAAATTTTGACTTATCTGCCTTAATAGAAAGAATTCAATATGCCATTCGTAAATACAAAGCAAGAAGAGTTTCTATTGATTCAGTAACTGCTGTATTTCAACAATATGATGCTGCTTCTGTAGTCAGAAGAGAAATATTTCGTTTAGTTGCCCGACTCAAACAAGTTGGTGCAACTACAATTATGACTACTGAAAGAGTAGAAGAATATGGTCCAGTAGCCAGATTTGGAGTAGAAGAATTTGTCTCGGATAATGTTGTTATAGTTCGTAATGCTCTAGAAGGCGAGCGTAGAAGGCGAACCATGGAAATCTTAAAACTTAGGGGGACAACCCACATGAAGGGGGAATATCCATTTACGATTACTAATGATGGTGTAAATATATTCCCACTAGGAGCAATGCGACTGACTCAACGTTCTTCAAATGTTAGAGTTTCTTCTGGAGATGAAGTTCTAGATAAAATGTGTGGAGGTGGTTTCTTTAAAGATTCAATCATATTAGCAACTGGAGCTACAGGTACAGGAAAAACTCTTTTAGTAAGTAAATTCTTAGAAAATGGTTGTACAAATAATGAACCTGCGATGCTTTTTGCTTATGAAGAATCTCGTGCTCAATTATTTCGTAATGCCTATTCTTGGGGTATAGATTTTGAAGAATTAGAAAAAAAGGGATTATTAAGAATCTTGTGTAGCTACCCAGAATCAGCAGGTTTAGAAGACCACTTACAAATTATTAAATCAGAAATTGCCGACTTTAAACCTTCTAGAATAGCTATTGATTCTCTATCTGCTTTAGCAAGAGGAGTAAGTAATAATGCCTTTAGACAATTTGTGATTGGGGTAACTGGTTTTGCCAAGCAAGAAGAAATAACAGGATTTTTTACTAATACGACCGATCAATTTATGGGGTCTCATTCTATTACGAATACTCATATTTCGACTATTACCGATACAATCATAATGCTACAGTATGTGGAAATTCGTGGTGAAATGTCCCGCGCTATTAATGTCTTCAAAATGCGTGGTTCATGGCATGATAAAGGAATTAGAGAATATACAATAACATCAAATGGTCCTGAGATCAAAGATTCCTTCCGTAGCTATGAAAGAATTATTAGTGGTTCTCCTACTAGAATTGTAGTTAACGAGAAAAGTGAATTATCTAGAATTATACAGGGAGTTCAAGAGAAGGCACCAGAAGAATAGGATAGAATTTTAACAATTAATAATTAACTATTACCTTTACCTTTAATTGAAAAGAAGAGGATTTACTAAAAGGAAAAATTTTTCTTGTTTGCTGCTTGTATAGTGAAGGTCCGTGGTATAGAGGCACAAGCTTGAAATCGTGTCGGGTAGCATCGTTGTTGTATAGCAAAGGTAGGCAACAGCTCTGGAAGGCAGGAAGGCTTAATGCCAATTTCATAAAATATTGCTACAGTCTCGACACGGGCAACAGGCAACAGGGAACAGACAACAGGGAACAGACAACAGGGAAAGAAAAACTGGATAAAAAAGAGGAAAAAATGCTTAATTTTGACATTTGATGGATATATACAATTTTTAATTGTAGCAATAAATCACAAATTAAGATGTAACTACCTTTTTTTGAATTTGGTATAAGAGCAAGAAAAAAAACTTAAATTTCCTATAGATATCCACGCTAACTTTTACACAAACGATTGCCTTCGGACATGATATTAAACCTTGATTGTCCGTTCATTAATGGATAATGGATAATGGATAATGGATAATTACCTCTGGTTAAAACCGTTCTTGATTGAACATAAGGAAATATTATTTCTTTATTTTCCCCTTGAAAGGGGAGGCTTTTAACCTGAATTATTTAATTAATAATGATTAATGATTAATTATTCGGTCAAATAAAATTTGATATGGCGATCGCCTTTGTGCGAATTAAAAGTAATAAGTACCTATACAAATATATCCATTCAATTTTCATTAAGAGCTGATTTATAAAATAAATATTAAGAGGCTGAATCTCTGGCAATACAAGGGTTTTGGGAGTATTAGTCCAATAAGGCCTAAATCCCTGAGAGTTAGATGAAATAAGGGTTTTAGCGCGAGTTAAAAATCAGCTCTAAGACTGGGACTTTCACTTCAAAGTAGATATGCTTAAATCAGAAGTAGTCTAGTCCACTAAAGTCAAAACTAATATAGTCAACATTTTACAGAGACTGGAAAAGGATAAAATTAAGGTATAAATTAAGAATAAGTATATAAATGGTTTTAATTATCTAAGATCATCTAATTAAATTTAGGAATCAAAAATGATTACCAAAAACATAAACTTAACTAATACCTAGATGATTTGATTTTATGGGCGGTACTGGATTTGAACCAGTGACATCCTGCTTGTAAGGCAGGCGCTCTACCGCTGAGCTAACCGCCCAACTTTTATAAGTATAACACATCTTACTAAATATGCAAGTAAAAAAAAGTATCTTTTATCTGCTAAGTTTGATAAATAGATTATGCATTTTTTGGCCTAGATTAAATCTGCTATGCCCAGTGGTAGCACCCATGACCGGATAACCTTGTGGAGTTTACCCATAGTAACAAGCTTAAGCTTTGGGTTAATTCGTAGTACCCACTTAACCTTATTTGTTTCTGGGAGTTTTTTGTTCAGTGGGCTAATGTTTGGCCCAGATCTGGACATTAATTCTCGGCAATTTCAACGATGGGGTTGGTTTAAGTGGCTTTGGCGACCCTACCAAACAAGTCTGAATCATCGCTCCTTTTTATCTCACGGACCTATAATTGGTACTGCACTACGACTGCTGTATATTTTGACATGGCTGGGAATGGTGGTTGTATTTGGTTTAATTATAGATGAATTACTGGGGCTGGAATGGAGTATTTTAGGGTTTGTTGAAAGCTTATGGCAATCGCTTTCCCTGCATTATCAAGAAGTAATCGCTTTATTAGTGGGTCTAGAACTTGGTGCAATGAGTCATTCTGTTAGTGACTGGAGTAGTTCAGCTTACAAACGCTTCAAAACGAAAGGTTTATCTAGCTTAATTCCCAAAGTTAAACCTCACAAACAGCGACGTAAGTCCACTCCCGGTAAATCAACTTCCCCAAAAGTCGTTCCTCCTAGAAGTCGTCGTACTCAGAAATAAAATTAGTTGATTCAAGAAGTTAGAAGCAGAAAATTAGCTTGAATAGTTAAGCAATATTTAGGGTTCGCTGAATAAATCTGAAAACAGTTGATTTGTTATTTGAAGAAAGTTGATGATAATTTTTGATGCTCATCATTAATATTCAACTATAAGTTGAGGCGATTACTCCTTATACAGTTCTATTTTAGATATTTGTGGTTCATTCATTTGAAAAGCGCTGTAATATCATGTCCGGTTATATACCTAAAGTTTGATGAAAGGGAGACAGAGAACAGGAGTTATCAGGAAGAAGGGTTCCCTCTAATTGTGACGTAATTTTATACACTAACGATGCTACCAGAGATGATATAATTTATCCAGAGCTAACCTTAACTAAGGAGAACGCGATCGCGGCCTTTAATTTTAGCTTGATAAAGTGCTCGATCTGCTTCAGAAATTAATGCTTCTCGTGAGCCACCCAGTTGAGGTACAGTTGTGGCGAGTCCTAAACTTAAAGTTACAACTTTTGAGGCAACAGAAGCTTGATGAATAATATTTAATGACTTGACATGAGAACGAATTTTTTCAGCTACAGAAACAGCATCAATAGCATTTATCTTGGGTAAAACTATAGCAAATTCTTCTCCTCCATAACGAGCTACTAAATTTTCCTTATTTGTTTGAAGTGACATTTGAACAGCTTGATTGATTGCCAAAGCTACTTGTTTGAGACATTTATCTCCAGCTTGATGACCATAAGTGTCATTGTAACCTTTAAAACAATCAATATCTGCCATGATGAGGGATATAGAGTTCTGCTCTTTAGACGTTTGGAACCATTGTTGAGCTAGATATTGGTCAAATCTTCTACGATTAGCAACTTGAGTCAAAGCATCTAAAGAAGCTTGAAGTTCTAATTCTTGGTGAGCTGTCTCCAATTCTTGATAAAGTTCATGGAGTAAATTACTGGCCAATTCATGAATATGACATTGAGCTATTAGCAGATGATGGACATCTAAAATTCTGTAGACATAGGGTTCGATTTCAACCACAATTAGTTCATAAGCTTGGTTAGTTGCTCTTTGTCAAGTGGTACTACTAGCTTCTACAACTGTAGTATTGCCAGGCATAAGCAAAAAATCTGTATAAGCGAATTCATACAAAGTCTTTAAAGACCTTTTCAAAAATAGTTCTCGTCCAAAAAGGCAACTCAGAGACTCCAAAAACCGCTGTCGGGAAATCATTCCTGAGATATGTCCCTCTTAAGTTAAGATTATTCCTGGCAATCTTGGTTCAGCTTCCAGTCTCAAAGCAGCTACTTCTCCTGATTGATTACTATCAACATAAATTTTGTACAGTTAACTCCTGAAAAGTTTTTGGCAGGGAGTTTTCAAGAGGTGTTAAGATCAAGGACTTAAAGCTAGATAAGTTAACCATAAAACTTAAATATTATTTATTTGTCGAAAGAAATTGTATATACCTAGAGAGGCTAATTATTCTAGATTACTTTAGTATATACTCACATTGTAAATATTATGTATAGTTATTTAAAAAATTAATATCGATCCCTAGGCGATTATTGAACCAAAGAAAATACTTAGGAAAAAAAGTTTAAAGAGTAAATCTAAAGTAAATATAAAGATGGCATCAACGCTGACAAATCAGTTGAATAATGCTTTCACCCTCTTTCTTAGTTTATTGGTAGAAGCAATACCATTTTTACTGTTGGGGGTGATTTTATCCGGAATATTACAGTGGTTTATTGATGAACGTAAATTAATTACATATCTGCCTAAAAACCCTCTTTTAGGAGCATTTGTAGGTAGTTTAGTTGGTTTTTTGTTCCCGGTATGTGAATGTGGTAATGTTCCGGTTGCTCGACGTTTATTACTACAAGGTGTGCCAGTTTCAGTAGCAATTGGTTTTTTATTGGCAGCTCCAACAGTAAATCCCATAGTAATCTGGGCCACTTGGACTGCTTTTAGAGACCAACCAGAAATAGTGGTGTTACGAGTGGTATTTTCTCTAGCAATAGCAACAATTATTGGTTGGGTATTCAGCGTACAAAAGGATATGCGACCATTATTGCAACCTAAAACTGCTCGTCTATTGCCTAGACCTCAACAGTCAGTTTCTCAAAAAGTTGAAACTTCTCCTCTTTTACAGTCAGGAACATTTTTTCTAGGTCAATCTACCACGTCTATGCCCCTGGAGTCTATCCCACTTTGGCAAGTAGAAGCTAGTACTATTAATCAAAGTCCACTAGGTGTGAGTAGTCAAACCACTTCTAACAAAGATATGAGTTGGAAATCTCTGTTCGTTGCACCTGATCGACAGCGACTTTTATCTTTGTTAAATAGTATGGTGCAAGAGTTACAAGACTTAGGTGGAGTGTTAGTTATTGGTAGCGCGATCGCTGCAATGATTCAGGTTGCTGCACCCCGTGAATTTATTCTGAGTCTTGGTCAGAGTCCTATTAGTTCAATTATTGCTATGCTGACTTTGGCAGCAGTGGTTTCTATTTGTTCGACTGTGGATGCTTTTTTTGCTTTGTCATTTGCTGCAACTTTTACCAGTGGTTCCCTATTAGCTTTTTTGGTTTTTGGACCGATGATTGATATCAAAGCTGTTGGTTTATTATTATCAGTATTTCGGTCGCGGGTTGTAATTTATTTAATGGTATTGGCAGCACAATTAACATTTATTATGGCTTTGATTGTGAATTTATATTTGAGTTAAATTAACTTATAGCAGGGAACAGGGAACAGTCAACAGGCAACAGTAGGAGTAGGAGTAGGAAAATTCTCTGTCTAAGCTTGATCATTAGCATAAGTAAAACATCAACAATAAAACACCAACTCGTTCCTTGCTATATTATTCACATAAGTGGGGCAATTTTAATCAAGGGAACAGGGAACAGGCAACAGTAGGATTAGGAGCAGGAAAATTCTCTGTCTAAGCTTGATCATTAGCATAAGTAAAACATCAACAATAAAACACCAACTCGTTCCTTGCTATATTATTCACATAAGTGGGGCAATTTTAATCAGATGAAAGTTTACAAGTCACTTTTTTCCCTACTCAAAAAATATAGTTCTTGGATAGATGCTATAGCAATTTTTGTTTGGGGTTTTATGTTATTGCATTATTGGATGACAAGCAAGTTATACATATTAATTCATCCTCGTTATTTTGGTTTAACAGTGGGAGCTGGAATTGCTTTACTCTTATTAGGTGGATTGAAAATTTTAGAGTTATGGAGTATTAGCAAAAGTCAAAGATTTAAGAGACAATCAAAACAAGTATTAACCAGTATTGAAAATCAGCATATTAATCTTTTCCCTCCTGGTTGGAGTAGTGGTTTATTATTAATATCAGCTCTACTGGCATTGATGATTACTCCTCAAGTTTTTGCTAGTAAAACAGCATTACAAAGAGGTTTAACAGAATCTTTACCAGTGACTAGAACTCAACCTCAAGAATTTCGTAGTGGTACTAAACCAGAAGAGCGATCACTGATTGAATGGATTAGAATTTTAAATGTTTATCCAGAACCAGATGCTTATAATGAGCAAAAAGTTGAAGTAACTGGGTTTGTAATTTATCCTCCTGGATTATCTGAGCAATATTTTTGGATATCTAGATTTATTTTGACTTGTTGTGCTGCTGATGCTTATCCAGTAGGATTACCAGTTAAATTACCAGAAGGCAGAAGTCGGAGTAAATATCCTCAAGATGGTTGGTTGAAAGTTGAAGGTAAAATGATTACTGATGAGCTGAATAGTCAACGTAAACTAACAATTTCGCCATCTAAGATTGAACCAATTCCTAAGCCGAAAAATCCTTATGATTATTGAAGAAGGAAGAAGGAAGAAGTGGACGGAGACTCAAACCACAAGAAATTTTAAACACTATGTAGACGGTGGGATATTAAACTCAAAAGAAAAAGATAATATTATCTCCGCTTAATCATAGATATCACAAATAATCCTCTATAAATATTAAGAATAAGTCTTCAAACGGTAGTAAACACTATTATGATTAAGCACAATTTTCAACTCGTCCGAAACTTTTATCAAAATAATTGGGTTGCGCAACCCCACCTTTTAAGGCGAAATATTTTTTTAGGGTTGCTCAAAATCCCTGTAACAAAAATAACTTCTGATTTATGACTTCTGACTTCCTTCTTTAACTGTGGGGTATAAAGGAAAAATAAATGGTAAATTTAAGAAAAAAAATTAATCATCTATTTCGCGAAAATCAAGACATTCTTTTAGAGGAATTACGACAACCTTTGGACAGAGTTGCTATTACTTTGATTCTCGGCTTAACGGTGTTAATTTGTCTGTTATTTGTGAGTGGTGGAAGTACAACTCCAAAAGTTAAAGACTTTAGCTGGCAAGACAAAAAAATAGGAGCTGAAGATACAGCTTTTATACTAAATTTTAATCGACCCATGAACCATGCAAGTGTTGAAAAAAATTTAACAATAGAACCACCTTTACCAGGAAAAGTGAGTTGGGCGGGTCGTAGAATGGCTTATACAATTTTAGAACCTGCTCCCTATGGTAATCAGTATAAAGTGAAATTATCAGGGGCAAAAGAAAAGTTTTATGGCTTGGATCAAGGGGAGGTAATGCAGCCTTTTCAAGGTCTATTTAGAAGTCGCGATCGCGCATTTGCTTATATAGGTTTTCAAGGAGAGGAAAAAGGCAGATTAATCTTAATTAATTTAACTAAAAAGCAACGGCCTATAATACTAAGTCCGAAAAATTTAGAAGTAATGGACTTTAAATTTTTTCCCCAAGGTGAAAAGATTTTATTTTCGGCAGTTGAAAAGCAAAATGAAGTTCCGACTCTGATAGAACAACAAATATATACTGTGACAACTGGGATTAATTTTACTCCTGGAGATTCCCAATTAAAATCATTAGAAGCTGCAGGTAAAATTGAAAAAGTTCTTGATAATTTAGAATACCAAAACTTGAAATTTGATTTATCTGCTGATGGTCAAAAAATTGTCATTCAACGGGTAAATAGAAAAGATGTTTTTGATTCCGGTCCGTGGGTATTAGAATTAGAAAAAGAAGCACAACCTTTAACAAATAAAGATGGAATAATTCAAAAAGGTGGAGACTTTTTAATTACCCCAGATAGCAAAAGTTTAGTAATTTTACAAGGAGAAGGAACCTCCATTTTACCAATAAATCCAGAAACAGATTCAGAGGATTTAATATTCTTACCAAAATTTGGAACAGTATTGAATTTTTCTCCTGATGGCTCCATGGCAACCATGGTAAAATATAATCAAGATGGGACGCGATCGCTTTATATTGTGACTAATCAAGGTCAGGAGCGAGAGGTATTAAGAACTCGTCCTTATGGTAATATTCTCAGTGCAGAATTTGACCCGAATAAAAGAATTCTTTATTGTTTATTAACTCAAGTAGTAGAGAAGGAAGAAGAATATCAAGAACAACCTTATATCGCAGCATTTTATCTTAAGAGAAATTTGTTAAGACCTTTGGTTATTTTGCCAAACCAACAGGAAGTTAATATGGATTTATCACCAGATGGTTTAGCATTATTATTTGACCAAATGGTGACAATATCAAATCAAGAAGAACAAGAACAAGAAAATACAAAAAACACTAGAAAAATTAGTCGTTTATGGATGTTACCTTTAGACTCAAAAATGCCAGAAGATGATTCCCAGTGGCAACTTAAACCAGAAGAGTTGCCTCTAACTGGTATTCATCCTAAGTGGTTGCCTTAGCTATTCTATTTATATTAAGTCAGGTACATCAGTAATTTTGAAGAAAAAGTCAGAATTCAGTAGTCAGAAAAATGCGGTCGATGGAGATTCTCACCTCACCAAGCGTATTTGCAGCGTCTAGACGGTGGGGTATTAAACCCATAAGGGATAAAGATAAAGCTCAATTTAACAACTAATAATTAACAATTAATAATTATTCGGTCAGGAAGAAGGAAGAAGATTTAAAATCAAGAAAAAGTAGATATTACCTAAGTTTTTACACCAACGATACCAAAGGACATGATATTATACCAATTTGATAAATATTTGCTACAAATAACTAGGTTATTTCTTAGAATTAAACCCACCCCTAACCTCTCCCAGGAGGGGAAGTTACCGAGTCATAATTAATAGCTTTAATACTATTTATTAGGTTGTAATTTATCTTTTTCGTCCAAGGGGCATCTCCTTTAAAGCCTTTGAACTGCCCAAATTAATTCGTAACATTCTTTTCCCAAATTGGTATTATCAATTTTTTCCCTAGAGTGATACCTACTCCTGCGATATAAAATTAACCCTTATTGTTAATGTGAAAATTAACTTGTAACTCTGTACTTAACTCACCTAAATAAGTTAACAACCCATAAATAAAAACCACACATCCCATCATTTCCATTACTTCTTCTACGGTGGCTAACATTGCGTAAACTAAATTCTGCTGACCATCAATTCCATCATAGTAACTTCCGACCATTTCCATACCCAATGCACCACCCACATATAAACTAATAGCAATTAAGAAATATCGACGCAGTTGGTTTGGTAAATAGAGTATAAATTTCCAATATTTCCAGATAAAAATTACTACTAAAACTGTTCCAGGAATTACCCACACTGAATGCCATAAACTGGGAAGATTTAGAGTATCTGCTAAGTCATCAATAATCAAAATTTCATGGATACTAGCTACTTCGTCAAGTGCTAATAGAAAGAAGATAATTGAGAGAATTTGCCACTTTCGCCAGAAACGCTCAGACTGTGATTTTTTTATTGCAAAAATTCCGCGAATAATTAATCCACAAGATATTAACATTAAAGCTGAATACCAAGTTGGAATATTCATTTCCCGGTCGAGATTAAATAATCTTGTCCAGGGTTCGCGGTAATCAAAAATGTATTTACCTATTTGAATGGCGATGCTGCATATAGTTAAAAATATCACGCCAAAAGTTAAGTATTTAGCAATTTTAAAGGGAGAAATTGTGATTTGAAATTTCATTTACAGTAGTTTTGGGAGAATAGGGAATAGGGATGAAGATTATACCTCACTATCTTAAAACCCACATTCCGCACGACAAAATGTAGTATGCAAAGATGGTAAAAGTTGAGTAAGTATTTAGACTGATAGTATGGTGTAAGAAGCGATATAGCTGCCGCTAGGCTCCGCCAACGCAAATCATCAGTTGCCGGAACTTACCTTACCAATAGACATCTCCAAAAATTGCCAAAGTTTCTCTATCACGCTTCGCGATATAGCTGCCG
>NZ_JAAHGB010000117.1:0-12148 GCF_010672695.1 Okeania sp. SIO1H4 | reverse complement strand
CGGAGCTGGGAACAGAGAAAGAAAAACATAAATATTAAAGAGGAAAAAAGGTGGAAATTTGAGAATTTATGGAATTTATAATTTTTTCTTTTAGGAATAAATCACAAATTAAGATGTAACTGCCTTTTTTGAATTTGGTATTAGGCAGATGAATACAATATGTCAAAAACTAAAAAAAGCCAAATTAAATTAGTTTTGCTAAACCCACCTAATATTCTTTTTAGGTGGGTAGTATACTCAACATTTTTTAAATTAACCTTGCATTCTTAACTGATTTTTTCTATTAAGTGCTTCTTGGTAATTAGGCTTAATTTCCAAAGCTATATTGTAAGAAATAACTGCTTTTTGAATATATGCTAATTTTTCCAAAATTAATCCTCTTTTAAACCATATTTGATGATTACCTGGTCTTAAAGAAACTATTTGGTCGTAGGCAGCGATCGCTTCTTCATACTGCTCTAACTTTTCCATAATTGTAGCTAGTTCTGACCAAGCTTGATAATTATTAGGCCAAATTTTAATAGCTCGATTATAACTCATAGCAGCCTCTCGATCATTTCCCATTTTTGCTAAACATAATCCTCGTTGCAACCAAGCATCAAAATTATCAGACTGTTTAGCTATGACCAAATCATAAGCTGCTATTGCTTGAGAGTATTTTTGTAACTTTTCTAAAGCAGCTCCTCTTTGTAAACCAACTTTAGCAACAGAAACTCCTTGTTTTACACTCATTTCTATGACTTTATCATAAGCGGCTAATGCTGCTTCGTACTGCTGGAGTTTTTCTAATGCTTCTCCTCGAAAATTCCAAGCTTCTAAAAAATCTGGTTGGGTAGCAATAGCATTCCCATAGGCAATAAGAGCTTCATTGTACTTACTAAGTGCCATGAATGCTTTGCCTCGACCTAACCAAGATTCTGGATAATTAGAATTAATTGTAATTGCCTGATTAAAAGATTCTAATGCCTCATCATATTTAAATAAATCTAATAAAGTATGACCACGACTAATCCAAGCTTCCGGTAAATTAGGATTAATATTAATTGCTTTATCAAAACAAGCAATTCCTCCTTCTTTCCAATGATTTTTTAAAGCTAATCCTTTATAAAACCAAGCTTCATAATCATCTGGATTTAATTTAATTACTTTATTAAAAGAAGAGACTGAATCGTGATATTTGTGTAGTTTACTTTGAGCAATTCCTCGGTTAAACCAAGCCAAATAATTATCAGGTTGTAATTCTATTGCATGGTCGTAACTAGCTACTGCTTCAGCATAACGGTAAGTTTCAACTAAAGCTAACCCTCTATTTAACCAAATATGATAATTATCAGGTTGCAATTTTACAGCACAATCATAAGCAGCTAATGCTTCAGCATATTTTTTTACACTTAATAAAGCTTGCCCTTGAGCATACCAAATTTCTCCCATCATCGGTTGTATTTTTAGTGCTTTTTTATAACAGTGGATGGCAGCTTGATACTGTTTAAATTCAGCTAAAATAATACCTTTGTTGTACCAGAGTTCATAATTATTTTGGTTGACTTTTATTCCTTTGTCAAAGCAAGCGATCGCTTCTTCATACTGTTTTAAATTAGATAATACAACACCGTAACAATTCCAAGCTTCATCATCATTTGACTTGATAGATAGCGATCGCTTATAAGCTTCTATTGCTTGTTCATATTTTTGTAGTTTATAGAAACAATGACCTAGTTTTAACCAACCTATAGCCCAGTCTGGCTTGATTTTAACGGCATTTTCGTAGTAGGATATGGCTGACTCGTATCTGCCCATATTATACATTCTGTTGCCACGGTCATATTCTGGAAATGCAGAAAATATACTAAAAATTCCGTTAGACCCGGAGATGTTTTGGCTATTAGTATTGTCTAATGTTGTTAAAAGTGTCAATTTTTGGGATGATTTAAAATCAGTTTTGGTCATAATTTTTTTTCCTTAAGCTTGATAGAGTCTATCTCAAAATAGTATTATATCTTGTACATTTATTTAAAATCTACCTAGATGGTCTAAGTTTCACTAATCTATATATTTATATATCTTCAGAACAAAATGTAAACCATAGGTTTAGAAAAGCGATAGTCAATAAGTCAGGAGTTTAGAATAGCAACAGCAAAAGTGCTTCGCCCTCGCTGCTATATTAAAAAGTCTGTGTGAAGTGAAGTAATATCATGTCCGTTTAATTAGTTATAATAAAATTCTTAGGTCATAGGTCTGAGGTCGTAAGTTCTAGGTGTAAATTCAAGTGAAAACACTGGAAACGGAGCACAAATTTGGGATATTACTTCAATATCGCTAATATCGCTTCAATAGAACATTTTTAACTTAATCATTCAGACATAGTATAATTCTGAAAGCAAACTATTTTTGAGTAATATCAAATCTGTTTAATTGCATATATTAGGAGAAGGAAGAAGGAAAAAAGAAAAATCTTGTATTGTCTGAGTTTTAAGCTTTTGATAGTCAAATACAGTAATGGTGACTACTATAGATCCAATGTGAGACCGATATGGAATAGTAAAATTTCTAGCAATACTGAACGTTTAAGGGTTTAGTATCCTCTACTGAGTTTGATATAACATCAAGACTGCAAACAAAAGAGGATTTGAGCAAAGTTTCACTACAAAAGAAAAAAACAAGGTTAGGTATGGCATTTGCTCGCGCACAACTACATTAACGCGGAGCGTTGCGTCAGCAGTATTGCCCATCAAATTGTCACAGAAGAACATGGCGATGAGATTACCTGCGATTCTACACTTGGGTAAGGGACAACATTTACAATTTTTTTTAACTATATTTATTACCATATATGTTATTTTTTTTCAACATCTTTAATATAATAAAAACTAATTAAATTTATATAAAATATTTATACTTGTGAATAATTAAGACGCGACAATTAGGTCGATTGGTGTAACAATCAAATAGGTGACAAAAACAGGTTAGCTATTATCCACTTTTAAATAAAGAGCTTAAAAGCATAACTAACCTATTTTTAGGCAAATTTATTTGCCTGAGCAATCTTAGATGTTTCTTTATGTTGTTCTGAAAATTGGAACTAGAGACTTTAAGTAGTAGGTCTCTCAAATATATTACTGCGGATCATTTTAATACAGGGGGGGACATAACCTCTGTCAAAATTGCGGTCAGGGTTTCCCGGGCTGAAAAGTCTTGCGTGGTCGCGTAAGCACAACGTCGGGAGTATATCAAATTTGTTGATGCCATGGAAAATAATTTAGTCTGAATACTTCTGCTGTTGAGGACAGTAAAAATTACTTACCAGATAATTGGGTTTAAAGCCTCGCCCATAAGCGGGCGACTTCTCATGTTATTATAAGATTGGTTTCAACACCCGTCTTGTCTCATAAATACTGTCGAAAAAAAGATTAGGTTGAAACTCCTTCAGTTGAGAGCTGAACTTGGGAAGCTTTCAGCTCAATGAGCAGTTTGCGCCTTGAAGGCACAAATAAACCCACAAGAATTTTTGATAAGTCGCGGGAGGGCATTCCGAGACTCTAAACGGACGTGGAGGCAAGCATAAGACTACTGTCAAATTAGCAGCCTAAGAAGCGTCAACCCACCGAAGAGCTACGGCTCAGTAGGAATCTCCGTGCCTTTAGGCCGCAGAGGATGTCAAAGCATCCTCAGACTATTTGCAATCAACCCCTCTGGTCACTTAGACCTCTTCACATTAGTGTGTGAGGAAAAATTCTACTGGAAAATCAAAAGTCAATATCTTGAAGAAGTAGTCAGGAGTCAGGTAGAGAAGCCATCAGAAGAATGCGACCTATGGAATTCTCACCCTACCAAGCGCATTTACAGCGTGTAGATGGTGAAGTCTTAAACCCATAAGGGAAAAGATAATTAACTTTTGATTTTTGCCAATTAAATTAATCGATCATAACTATTGACATATTACTTTTCCGGTAAAGTAAAAAAATTCACTGTAGAACTCTTATAGAGACCTAAACGCAAGTATTAATTTGAGAAAGCGAGTGTGTAATTCTGAGGTCTTCTCATAATGTAAGACACACTCAAGATATGCGGTCGGATTTACTGTGAATGCCTGTGGACGGAGTGCTGCCGACAGTTCCGCAAGAAGCAGGAAGTAAACATCATAGCTGTCAATCGATGTGACGCTTTGTATCAGTTTTATAAAGCAGTCTTGAGACGCTATGCAAAATCTAGTAAAAACAGGGGTATAGATGAAGCCCCAAAACATTAACATTCTAAATACTATGACTGCTCGTATGTATACTACAGTACCTAAATTTCAGCCATTAAAACCCTTGCGACAATGGCTAGATCATATAGAAATTAACAATCCCAAATTAGCAAGATTTCTGTGCCAGTTAATTCCCAGTCAGTGCCCTTTTGAGCGCGATATCACTTTTTTTGGTCATATCTTGTTTCATATTCCTCCCATGTGCAAACTTAACCCTCTTTATGATGAATTAATTGGTTTGAGGTTTAGAGCTTTGTGTTATTTAGCGGATATTTGTGGAGAAGATGTTACCTCATACTGCTAGTCTTGGAAGCAATAATCAAACCCATTTTCACCAATAAATTAAGTCCAAAGCCTCCCCTTGAAAGGGGATAAAAAAGGAAATTTCGGATTTTCTTACCTCCCTATTGCAGGAGGTACTGTTAACTGATAACTGATAGTGTAGCTCCTCTGTAAAGAGGCTAACTGATAACTGAAATGACCGCTTTTTATGTTGGCGAAAACCGAAAAGGCAAAGCTTTCCCAGTTAAAAATTAATCAATTGAAATCAACTTTTATTCTATGGGAAAGCTATGAGATACTTGACTGTAGCTAAATTCAAACCACAGCCATTAATAATCCCTTAAATAATTTGATGCCATCTGTATCACCTAACATTGGGTCTGATGCTCTCTCTGGATGAGGCATCATTCCCAACACATTGCCTTGACGGTTGCAGATCCCAGCAATATTATTAAGAGATCCATTGGGATTAGCTACTTGACTAATTTCACCATTTTCCGTACAGTAACGAAATAAAATTTGACGATTATTCTCTAATTCTTTCAACGTTTCTGTATCAGCATAATAACGACCTTCACCATGAGCTATTGGTAAACGAATCACTTCTCCTTTTGTATAAGTAGATGTCCAAGCAGTATCAGAGTTTTCTACTTTGACCGGAACTCGATCGCAAATAAAATTTAATTGCTGATTTCTGACTAATGCTCCTGGCAACAGTCCTATTTCTGTCAATATCTGGAAACCATTACAGATACCTAATACTAACTTACCTTTTTGGGCATGAGCAACAGTTGCTGCCATGACTGGAGAAAAACGAGCGATCGCTCCGCATCTGAGATAGTCGCCATAGCTGAAACCTCCAGGAATAACTATTACATCTAGACCGGAAATATTTTCTTCTTGATGCCAAACCATGCGAGTTGGTTGACCTAATAAACTTTGAGTTACCCAAGCTACATCCCGATCGCAGTTGGAACCGGGAAACACAATAATACCAAACTTCATATTAATTTCAATGATAGTTGCTATACTCTGAAAGTGTGAGACTTCAGGTGTTATTGCAGATTTTTCAAGAGTACTATGCACTAGCAACTAGGTCTAAAACTCCACTTTCACAACTGATGTCCACAGTTTCACCTAAAATCTACCACCTAAAACCTAGCACCTTCTTTGACAGTTTCCATTAAACATCTCCAAAAATCAAAAATAAAATCAATTCTGATCCATAAATTATCAATTATTTCTCCATGTTGCCTGTTGCCTGTTGCCTGTTGCCTGTTGCCTCTTTTCTGGAGATGTCTATTAAATCAAAACGATAATTTTCAATGACAGGATTAGCTAATAGTCGATCGCAGATTAATTCTAGTTGTTCCTTAGCAGTTGCTTCATCGGTTGCCTGAAGCATCAACTCAATATATTTACCAATTCTAATTTGTTCTACATTGTCATATCCCATCTGTGCCAACCCAGATTTAACTGCAGTACCAGCAGGATCTAAAACAGATGGTCTTAGGGTAACATATATATGTGCCTGATATTGTTTTGTCACGAGATTAAAAAATATTAGATTTCAACTGACCACGTTAGATATTATCAGTTAAGTTCTATTCATAGTTAACCACATTAGCCATGAAATCCAACCGTACCCGGTCTCAAGAGCGTATTTTAAAGCTATTAAAAATCCAGAAGCGATCGCTATCTGCTCAGGATATTTATTCAGCACTGCGCGAATGTGACCAACCTCTGGGATTAGCAACAGTCTATCGTTCTTTAGATGCCCTCAAACAAGAAGGGGTAGTAATTGTCCGGACTTTGGCCAATGGCGAATCTGTATATAGTTGCTTACAGCAAAACCAACATCATCTGACCTGTGTAAAATGTGGGACTTCTATTCCTATTTATGAATGTCCTGTGCATAATTTAGAAAATAAATTACAGAAGTCCCACAAATTTAAGATTTTTTATCACACTTTAGAGTTTTTTGGACTTTGTGACCGTTGTACTTTAACTTGAAGAAGGAGTCAGGAGACAGAAGACAGGAGACAGAATAAATTGCATGGGGATAGTCAACGACCGGCCACTTCATGTCTTAATAACCCCAAATAATTGTAGACACCGGGGGTGATGATGGGAATTTATACCCCATAAAGCTTCCTTCCAGGAGACAGTTCCGATGAGCAAAGCCAAAAAATTCTACTGACTTTGAACTGAATTTTTGCCATCTGCCACAATGGAACGCATACCTTCCAAAGTTGCTGGAATATTTCGGGGGTCCATGAACATAACTTTACTACTGTCACTACTACCAATTTTCTGACCCATATCCAAATAGTTTTGAGCCAATAAAAATTGGAGTGCTTCTTTAGCATTGGGGTCTTTATGGAGGGTTTTAGTAATAATTTCTAGCGCTTCTGAAGTTGCAGAAGCTCTTAATACTTGAGATTGACGTTCAGCTTGAGCTTTAAGAATAATTGCTTTTTGTTGTGCTTCTGCTTCTAAAATAGTTGCTTTTTGACGAGCTTCAGCATCAAGAACTTGTGATTCTGCTTTACCTCTAGCAGAGTTAATTGCAGAATCTCTTTCCCCTTCTGAAGTTAAAATTGCTGCCCGTTTTTGTCGCTCCGCAGTCATCTGTAATTCCATAGAATCTTGTACTGCTTTTGAAGGGCTAATATCTCGTAATTCTACCCTAGTTACTTTCACTCCCCAAGGGTCAGTAGCTATGTCTAATTCTCTGAGTAATACCTCATTAATTTCTGTGCGTGCTGTAAAGGTTTGGTCTAATTCTAATTTACCCATTTCTGCCCGAATTTGAGTTAGAACTAGATTAACCATTGCAGATTTAAGGTCTTCGACTTTGTAGTAGGCTTTTTCCAAATCCATAATCCGCCAATAAACCACAGCATCTACACTAATTGCTACGTTATCTCTAGTAATACATGGTTGAGGTGGAATATCTAATACTTTTTCCCGAATTGTTTCTTGATAAGAAATTCTATCTAAAAATGGGATAATAAATTTCAAACCAGCATCTAATTTTCTGCCATTATATTTACCTAAAGTTTCTACTAAAGCTTCGTTTCCTTGATTAATAACTTTGACACTTCCGGCTAAACTTGAACCACCTAAAGCTAAAAAGACTAACAAAAAAAACTGTTCCATTTTTAATCTCCTAATTATCTAATTAGTTGTTATCTCAATTGACTTTGGTGAGGGAGATAAACTGAAGAATTTAATAAATTTTCTGGCAGTACAAATAAAGTATTACCTTCACGTCTAACGACAATAACTTTTTCATGAGCAGCGATCGTGCTACTTTCATCGTCACATTTTGCCCGCCAAGAATTACCTTCATAAATTACTCGACCAGGCTGGCCTGGTAATATTTCTGTTAAAGTTTCTGCTTCCTGAGCATCTGCAATAGTCGCCACTGTATGATTGGGCAACAGGCGACGGAAGGCAAGAATAGAAGCTACAGAAAAAATCATCCACAAGGCCACTTGTACGCTAATACTAGGAATTAAGAGGGACACTCCTGCCACAACAAAGGCACTTAGTCCCATCATAAATTCAACAAAGGCTGTGGGTACGAGGAGTTCTAAAAAACAAAGAATTGACCCAGCCAGTAACCAAAATATCGTTGGATTTAATAGCATGGATAAATGGGAGTGGTGAGGTTAAATTTATGAGTGATTTTTCAGTAAAATTACTGTAGTTTGCTTTCATCACTAGCTAAAATTATTTCTTGACAAATAGTCAAGTATATAATTTATTTTATTCTGAAATTTATGAAGATAACTTCTATCTCAACATATCTTTGCGTCTTGACACAAAGAAATTCAGTTTGGAACCCTCCTAAATTATTTATCAACACCGAAAAAAACAATTCCTTATATAAGTTCTCAAATTAATATTTCTAGTATAATTTTTAATTTTTAATTTTTAAATATTGAGTTAATAAAATGTCTTCTACCCCACTAATTCATTGCCCAAATATTAACTGTCCTCATCCGGCCAATTCCTGGGGTCGCCAAGAGTGCGAAGCTTGCCAAACTCAATTAATCTATCGCTATTTATGGGCTGTTGATGCCGGAGTTGAGATTCCTGTTGGGGAGTTTCTGGGCGATCGCTACTATGTTGTAGCTCCACAAGTTTGGCTGGATACTAAACCTGCTCAACCTCCTTTTATGTATGAGGAGTTACCAGATAATATAACGCCATATTTACATTTATATCCCTATAAACTCCATACACCAGGGTTATATGGTTTTTATCAATATGGAGAAGAAGCTTATCCTAGAGACATTCTGTTGTTAGACAATGTTCCTCTAGACTCTCAAGGTCAGTTGTATCCTGCTTTTGTAGAGGCTTGGCCTACAGCAACTCCTGTACGTCAAGTTTACTGGTTATGGCAAATAATGCAGTTATGGAAACCTTTATCAAAAGAGCGCATGGCTTTCAGTCTTTTGACAAATAGTTTAAGGGTCGAAGGTTGGCGGTTACGACTATTAGAGTTGGACTTACAAAACCGTAACACTAAACATAGAGATTTAAGGATTTTTTGGTCTAATTTGATTCCTACTGCTCATACTCATATCCAACAGCCATTACAAGAGATTTGTCAGATGATTGGAGATATTGGGGAATCTCTGGAGGCGATCGCCCCTAAATTGAACCAACTCCTATTGGAACAGGCGGCCAAATTACCATTAAGTGCAGAAATAGTAGGAGCTACGGATACTGGGCCTGTGCGTCTCCATAATGAAGATTGTTGTTATCCAACGGAACAAGATTTAGCTAGCAAGCAATTGGTGCCCCATTTAGCAATGATTTGTGATGGGGTAGGTGGCCATGATGGCGGAGAGGTAGCTAGTCAACTAGCAGTACAGTCCATTAAAAGATTAGTACAAAATCTATTGACAGAAGTAGCCCAACAACAGGATTTAACTTCACCAGATTTGGTAATGAAACAACTTGAGGAAATTATTCGGGTAGTCAATAACATGATTGCCACTGAGAATAATGAACAAGGAAGAGAGTCCCGACAACGTATGGGCACAACATTAGTTATGGCGCTACAGTTGCCCCAACAGGTAAAACCTTCTCTAGAATCAAATCCGAATAATGCCCATGAATTGTACATAGCTAATTTGGGAGATAGTCGTGCCTATTGGCTAACTAAAAATGCTTGTCAATTGTTGACTGTGGATGATGATGTGGCTTCTAGGGAGGTGTGTCTCGGTCATTGTCTGTATTGGCAGGCATTACAACGTCGTGATGCGGGTGCCCTGACTCAGGCTCTTGGTACGAGGGATGGGGAGTTTATTTGTCCCACTATTCAAAGATTTTTGATTGAAGAAGAGGGTTTATTGTTATTATGCTCGGATGGTCTGAGTGATAATGATTGGGTTGAGAAGTCTTGGACTGAGTATACTCCTGGGATTTTTCGAGGTGAATTTTCTCTCAAGCAGGCAGTTGAGTATTTGATTGAGTTGGCGAATGATAAAAATGGTCACGATAATACTTCGGTGGTGCTTGCCCACTATCGTATTTCTCCAGAACAGTTGATTTTATTGAATAATCCTACAGCAAGACCTCTGGAAAAGGAGGTAATGCCAGAATTATCTGAAGCTTCTAAAGCACTTCTTTATAGTGATGATGATGAAGTTTCGGAGCTTAAACCTGAAGCTGATCTTAACTCTGGCCCTGATTCTGAGGTGGAGGCTATGCCAAAATCTCCAAGGTTAAAACCGTGGATGTTTATGGTTGGTTTATTGTTGATATTATCTGTAGGGGCATTTGTAGCGGTGTGGCGCAATTGGGAAAATTTTCGCTCAAATCCTAATGATGCTCCTGCATCTTCGGAAAGTCCAATGATACCTGAGCCTTCGGAAGCTCCTATTTCTCCTGATTCTTAATGTTTAATTTTGGACTTATAGCTGAGATACTAATTTTTGTCGCTCTTTTTACCTCTTTTCAATGTTCTCTGTCCCCTAGCTCCAAGATATTTTCTGCACAAGTCAAACAGGACTGCTATATAGATTAATTGATAGTAATTTGAAGTTTAATATTATGTTTATAGTTGATTAAAAAATTGTTCAACGTGAAATTGATGTAGATTTAGGGTTGGTTTTATGAAAGAATAGGAAGATTCTTAAAGCTAGTGTAATTTATTCTTGGAGTTACATTAGTTAAAAAGCGTTTCCTGACGGAATGCTTCCCTACGGGATGCTACGCAAACGCAAACAGCAATTGGTGTATTCAGCTTAGATTTTACTAAAACTGAGAGAAATACAATTTAAAAAGGGATTTAAACCCCTCTTAAATTATTCGGCTTCTACAAGTCGGGGATTTCAATCCCAGCTGATAGCTGAAAGCTTTTAGCCCAGAGCTAGTTAAATTTCTAGGAGATGATAGTATAAGGTTTTAATATATGAAAGTAGGCGATCGTGTTCGCGTTAATCAATCTGTTGTTGTTTATATTCATCCTGAAAATAGAGGACAACCATTCGATCTTAAAGATGAGGAGGGAGAAGTTATTGGTATTGTCAATGAATGGAAGGGCAGACCAGTTAGCGCTAATCTACCAATTCTTGTCAAATTTACAGAAAAATTTAAAGTTCATCTGAAGGAAGAGGAATTAGAACTTATATAGCAGAAGGACGAAGGCTTTAGTTATCTAGGAGAGAAGGAATCAGAAAAAATATGGCGTTATCTGAGTTTTAAGCTTTTGATATGTCCGCGCCCTTTCCTTGGACTACTATAGAATAACTTAAGGTTAATACTAATAGGATTTATGGGGCATTGTCCCCATTTATTTTCCTATTTTTTGACTTTAGGGTGAATTAATTGCAAGAAAAAACCTAAAATATTAATATCACTCCGCATTTTTTGTAGTTCTTTTTGGTGTTGTTCAGCTATCTCATAATACCACTGACAATAATTTTGAAAATTTTCTCTATATTTTACCTCCTGATAAAATTCCTGAGTAGTTTGAGAAATTTGAAAAATTTCTGTAGCAGGTGAATTTGTTTCTGGAAAGATGCTTCTTAATTCTGGAGGCATTGATTTCATTCCTAAATAGTAAAGATAAGTAAGAAAAAATAGGGAAGGGGTAAATTGTATATTTTATCCCTTAATTCAAATACATAAGTTGATATAAAAATTAAACCTTTTGTTTATTCTAAAAATTGTTAAAAGCATCTTGTATAACTTAGCAAATTTTTTCTCTGTTGACAAAAAATAAGGTCTCAAGCCTCTCCTTTTAAGGGGATAAAAAGCGGTCGATCTTCGGAGCTTCCCAAAGAGTGGGATGGCGATCTTCGGAGCGGGTCTGCAAGAACGGGTCTCCCCGCCATATCCAATCGACCAAGGGAAAGAAAATTCTGAATTTCAAGCCTCCTGCTTAAGCCGGAGGTACTGATAGCCTAGTGGGACCTAAACATTTTATGGTCGAAAAATGGCGCTCGTGTCATATCATGTCCGGTAGCATCGGTCTTGTATAGCAAAGGTAAGGAAGAAGGAAGAAGGAAGAAGGAAGAAGAAAGAGGGAAGAGGAAAGAAGGCTACCCTCGCAAGAAAAAACCATCATTTCCTGTAGATATTCACCCTTGGGTTTAC
>NZ_JAAHGB010000116.1:0-13323 GCF_010672695.1 Okeania sp. SIO1H4 | reverse complement strand
GGGCGAAGGTTTTTGCTGAGATATCATGCAAATTGAATCGGCATCGAACCCATTCAATTGGCCGCCGATTCATCTGGTCGCCAAATCACAGATTATGGCGTGAGGCTTCTCGGCGATCTAGCTAAAAAAACGATGCTGATTTAGTATCCTTTTTCAAAGTTATTAACGATAATATTGCAGAATTACTATGAGTATAACATTACTTCTCTTGAATTTGAGAAAGCAAACATTTTATACAAATGTATGTTGAAAAAAAGTAATTAAGGGCAGGACATTTTATTACTCTCACTTTGTTAAGAAACAGAAAACACAGGCAAATGAAAGTAATGCAGATTTTTCTATGTTTTTTAACTAATCAAATATACTTTTCCTTCGTCTAGATCGTAATAACCACCTACAGTTTTTAATTTGTTTTCCTGAACTAACTGGGTAATCACTGGAGAAAGATTGATAATTTTTATTTGTTCCATTACATTAGCTTTAACAGCACTTTCTACAGAATATCCATCTCTACCTTTAGCAATTTCTACAGCAGGTTTAATAGCAGAAATTATACTGCCAATTTGACCTGGAACAGGTTTACCATCCATTGTTGCTTTTACTGCCCCACAATTTTCATGCCCTAGTACCATTAACACTTTTGAACCTAATACAAAAGTACCGTATTCTATAATACCCATTTCTTCTGGAGTCACAATATTTCCGGCTTCTTGAACTAGGCGTAGTTCAAAGGTTCGTGCAACCAGGGGCAATTAAAGCTTAAAAGTATTGATTTATATGGGTTAGAGCTATCTTACTTTTTTATGGTCTGAAAGTTATAGCAATGTGCGCTGGCATATTTACAAATTACAGGAACTGTCCAATAGCTAAAAGTCTTATGTGATTCCTATGGAATGCTTGCGCAAACGGGTTTTTATTCCCCTCCTGGGAGGGGTTAGGGGTGGGTTGCCTGTTGCCTGTTGCCTGTTGCATATTGCCTGCGCACAGCGCCATATTTCAAACAATAACGGAAGGGAATCATAAGAGTTTCAGAGCCTTTCTCTGACTCGCTGCAGTATATAATGCCAACCTTCTATTTACGCCGTTTTGGTACAGTATCCCGAAGTAGTAAATGCTATCAAAATCTTACATGGAATTGACATTGACAGAAAGCTTGTGAAGCAATATCAGCAGCCGAAGCAGTTGGAGTTAATTTTCTACCCTTGATATCATCCCGACACAAGCTCTGCGCGGGATTCCCATCCATCGACCGTTACTACCGATCGCCCTTATTTCACTTGATATGGCAGAGATGAATGGTGCAGATTGATTTTCAGATCACCGTTTTCATCACGAACATAACCAAAAGTGTATTCTACCTTGATCTCGCTACCGTCTGTTTTGGTGAAAAAATACTCACCCATTGAGGTAGCTGTATCGCAGTGGGTAATAATTCCTTCATTCTCAAAGCGCACATTGTTATAGGGCGCAAGAGCAAAACCTTTATCTTCGCTGATGCTCCCACTGACAAAATAAGACAAAGCCTCTTTCTCTGTACCTCTGAATGGCTCATTGCTGGCCAGTGTTGGTTTGAACAAAACCGTACCAAGATCATAACCATAAAGCCTATCAAGAGTACTTTGTGCTTCTGCTTCTGGGTTTTCTGCCTTGCCAATGGCGACAATGGCTTCGCCCCAGCTTTGCTGTGCAGCTAGAACATCGTTTTCTGTTACAGGATTTTCGCATGACGCAGATTGTACTGTTGGCGTAGATTGAGGGTTCGTGCAACCAGCCATTGTGGTTACTGCAGATACGATTAAAAGTGCAAAGAAATTTGGTTTCATGGTCATCTTTTTCTTTTATAGGACTAGGAGTTAATAGGTTAACCTATTTCCGCCTACAAGGCTACAAACAGATAATTTTCTTGAGAAAGTTGCTGAAATTGTTCATCATTTCTGGATAATTGGCCAAGGAAATTTAAGGTTTAACGCTCAAAAAGGAGCGCATTTGAGGCGCATAGTTGGGCAGAAAAATCTTGGGACAAAACTTAGCTCCTACCTCCTCACTCATTCCCATTTCTCCTGTCTCCTGTCTCCTGTCTCCTGTCTCCTATCCCTACTAAAAGACTTTTGAGCGCAAACCCTAATTATATTAACGATAATCTTGGCGCTGAATATCTCGCAACCGAGCTTCTGGACGCTTAAACCTATCTAGTTGTGCTTCAAAAAATGCACGATTTGCTTTTAAATGTTCTAGGTCTGGGTCATCTAAAGGATGTAATGTTGCCTGTCTTAATGCTTGAATAACTGCGGAAGTTACACAATACATTGAACGTTGAAAAGTAATTCCTAACTGAATCAACATATCATCTTCACCCCGACAATTTTGTTTGTAATAATCAACTAAAAATGATGGTAAAAAATGCAGCATATCCTGCATTAATAATGTGGGAGGGATACCAGCATTTCCCACTGGAAAAACATCTGCATAAAGAATGCCATAATGAAAGTCTTTTTGATTTTCTGGTACTTGTTTTGCCTGAGCATTATAAGACTTTGTACCACGGAAAGGTGCAGTGCGATAAAAGACAGCTTCTACATAAGGTAAAGCAGCTTCAAATAACCAAGTAAAACCACAAGATTTGGGAATAATTTCATGTAACTCACCCCGAATATAAACATGATGATAAATTGGGC
Source organism: Okeania sp. SIO1H4 (assembly GCF_010672695.1). Lineage (NCBI taxonomy): Bacteria > Bacillati > Cyanobacteriota > Cyanophyceae > Oscillatoriales > Microcoleaceae > Okeania > Okeania sp. SIO1H4. The sequence goes on along the minus strand of NZ_JAAHGB010000116.1, from coordinate 10,648 downwards.
GATTTGCTACAGCAAAAATTCCATTTACAAGAAAATTCATTGCTTCTGGAACGCTGGTTAATTTCCCTTCATTATATAAATCAAACATTTCAAAAAAAACAGCAGCCATTACTTCCCAAAATAAACCAAGATTACTGTAATAAGAAAGTTGTCTGACCTGTTCGATAAACATTTCTGGAAATAGTTTATACAGACCTAACATTACAGGATTTCCTTGAAAATAAGCTTTAATTGCTTTATCCGCTGCTGCCTTATATTCAGGAGTATCTAAATAAGGATCGAATTTACCTCCCATTTCCCGATGCCAAAACATTGCTCGCATACAAGCTTCGGCAAATTCCATATTAATTCTGTCATGCCATAAATGATGTAATAATTTTGATTTTTTGCCACTTTCTCCCTTTTCAATAAATGCTAAAAGTTCTGGATGAGCTGTTGCTTCTCCGCGCCAAACTCTTAAGTCTGCATCATCACCTGCATAGTGATTATGAAGTTCTAAATATTCTTTTGGCAGGAAGTATTTAAAGAAGGGTAAGGGGTTTAAAAATACTCGTTCGGCAATATAAAGTAAGTCGCGCCAATAGAAATCCATTGGTACTGCATAAGCTTTATAAATACCGATAATTTGCATTAGGTTTTCTGGGGTATCTGGTAGCATTGCTCCACCTGCTTCGAGGCGGTGAATAATTTCGGCAAATTCATGTTGGGATGGGGGAAGTTTTATTGTTGTTTGTGTCATAATTTTTGAGGTTTTAGGTGTGAGGTGTTATATCATGTTTGCTTCAATGAAAATCATAAAAATTTGGCACTTTGTAGCACTTTTTAGGTTGGGTTGAGTCCGCGTTAGCGGAGCTTATCCTGAGGATAAATCCAACAACAATAATTGTATTTGTTGGGTTGCGCTAGCGCTTAACCCAACCTACGGTATTATAAATAATTATTCGCACATTAAGTTTTAGTTTATATCTGTTGGGTTTCGCTACTTCGAGACGGGAAATTAATTTCGGCAAATTCATAGGAAAAGTTTTGTTTTTGTTTGTGTCATAATTTTTGATGTTTTAGGTGGTAGGTATTAGGTGTTATATCATGTTTGCTTAAATGGAAATCATAAAAATTTGGCACTTTGTAGCACTTTGTAGATTTGGTTGAAGCTTATTCGGAGGATAAATCCAACAACAATAATTGTATTTGTTGGGTTGCGCTAGCGCTTAACCCAACCTACGGTATTATAAATAATTATTCGCACATTAAGTTTTAGTTTGTATCTGTTGGGTTTCGCTACTTCGAGACGGGAAATTAATTTCGGCAAATTCATGTTGGAAGGGGGGATGTTTTATTGTTATTTGTGTCATAATTTTTGAGGTTTTAGGTGTGAGGTGTTATATCATGTTTGCTTCAATGAAAATCATAAAAATTTGGCACTTTGTAGCACTTTGTAGATTTGGTTGAGTCCGCATTAGTGGAGCTTATTCGGAGGATAAATCCAACAACAATAATTATATTTGTTGGGTTGCGCTAGCGCTTAACCCAACCAACTGCATTATAATTATCCAAACTTGATATTAGTAGGAATTTTGAGAAATATTCTTACACAGTTTTTATATCTGACAAAACAACCTAATTTCTGTACTCCAGGAAATTAACATCTGCTGTATTTATCAAACTAGCTAATTTTTGACTTTTGACTTTTGACTTTTGAATTTCTATAGAAGAATTAGGGACTAAAAAATTGGAAGTTGCTTCACTCCAACGCACTAACCAAGTAGGTTGAATTCCTAAAAAGAAAATCACTACTGCTAATACTAAAGCAGGGGTACGTTCGGACCAAATAACTTTAGGATAATAAGCTGTATCATTATCTAATTTGCCGAAACAAGTACGGTTTAACAAAATCACAAAATAAACAGCAGTTAAACCACTGGCAATAATACACAACAGAGTAGGAATAGGAAACACCGAAAAACTACCTTGAAATACTAGAAACTCAGCAGCAAAACCTACCATTCCTGGAATACCTGCACTTGCCATTCCACCCATAATTAATAAAGCGCTCGTAAAAGGTAAACCACGCACCGGACTCATCAAACCATTCAACACAGATAATTCGCGAGTACCAACTTTGCTTTCTACCACACCTACCAGGTGAAATAGAATCGCTAAAATTAAACCGTGAGCAACCATTTGAGAAATAGCTCCCACTAAACTCAAAGGTGTATTGGCAGCAGCAGCAACAACAATATAACCCATGTGGCCAATTGAACTGTAGGCCACCATCCGTTTGATGTCTTGTTGAGCGATCGCTGCTAATGCTCCATACAAGACGCTAAAAGTACCAATTATCGCCATTCCGGGAGCGACTATTTGCCAGGTTTCGGGAAATAATCCTAACCCAAAACGCAATAGTCCATAAGTGCCTAATTTTGCTAATATGCCACCGAGAAGAATGGTGACGGGGGGAGATGATTCGACGTAAGCATCTGGCAACCAAGTATGTAAAGGTACTAATGGAATTTTAATACCGAATCCTACTAAGAGAATAGTTAGTAAGATAAGTTGGGTTTTTAGGGATAGTCCTTGGGTTGAGATTAGGTCATAATCAAAACTGGGAGAATTGCTTAACCAAGTTATTCCTAAAAATCCTGCTAATATCAGAATTCCGGATACTGCTGTATAGATCAGAAATTTGGTTGCTGCATAACCTCGTTTTTTACTACCCCAAATTGCTATTAATAAATAGATGGGGATTAATTCTAGTTCATAAAAGAGAATGAATAGTAATAGGTTTGCGGAGAGAAAAGCACCTGCTATTCCGGCATTTACTAACAAAATTAAGGAGTAGTATAATCGCGGGCGATCAACATTATTGCCATATCCATAAACTACGATGAATGTTAGTAAGGAATTTAGGGCGAGTAATGGTAAGGATAAACCATCTATACCGAGATTATAGGTTAAACCTAATTGGGGAATCCAGGTAAAATGTTCTTGAAATTGTAACCCTGGATTATTTAGGTTAAATTTAAGGGCAATTTCTACAGTCCAAACTATTAGAGATAGGGCAATTGCTAAGGTGATTTTTCGTAATTTTTCATCGGTAATTTTTCCGGGAAAAAATCCGACTAAAGCTGCCCCTAAAATTGGGATGATAATTAAGACACTGAGCATAATTTTCTGTTATTTTTATGTTAATTAAATTTTAGTCTGTGCGGAAGTTAAAAGTCAAAAGTCAAAAGTAAATCATTTTTTATTTGTAATTGTTTTAGGATTTTGTAACTGGTCAGTTATTTCCGCCATCCTGCACTAGTACAACTAAGGGGTAATTTCAGTTATCAGTTATCAGTTAGTCTCCTCCGGAGGAGCTACGCTAAGTAACTGTTAAATCAGGTTCATTATCTACTTAAATATTTGCCAAATATTAGCCGAGCGCCAGAGTTATTTTTGAGTGTTATCTACAGATGATTTACAGAAATAATTGATTGAGATTTTCCCTCCAATCAACCTATTAATAAATCAGTTCCATCATCAGGCTAAATTCAACATCTCAAAATTTATGTAAGTGGGGTGGGTTCCTGCCTACCCAAAAATATCAGGAACGGGCAAGATGCCCCCAAACACAAAACTATTAAAATCATCCCGCATTTTTGCAACGCTATTTTTGAGTGTCATCTACAGATGATTTACAAAAATAATTGATTGAGATTTTTCCTCAAATCAATCCACTACTAAATTAACTTAGATTCAACATCTCAATATTTTAGTCTGACAAAAACTATAATTTTTGAGTGTAATCTACGGATGATTTCCGGAAATGATTGATTGAGATTTTTCCTAAAATAAAACTACTAAATCAGATTAGATTCAACATCTCAAAATTTGAGTCTAGTACAACCAACGGGTAATTTCTAAGTGTAATCTACAGATTATCCATGGGAATGATTGAGATTTTTCCGTAAATTGACCTGCTGTTAAATCAGCTTTATGGCAGGCTTAAATATTTCAAAAATTCAAGGCAAGCATTACAGTTATTTTTGACTATGATGTACAGATAATTAATCACAATATAACCTTTCTCAAGTCATACCATTTATCCATGAAGTTGCGCTTAATAAAAGATAACAGCTATTAGTAAAATTCAGGTTTTGGTCATAATTATTAAGCGCATTTTTACAGATAAATGGTATTACTAAGGTACAGTTATTTTTCTTCTTTTCTACTCCCTACTCCCTACTCCCTACTCCCTAAAATAAACCAACCACTAACCAACTTAATAATAGAGTCATACCAATCAAAATTGTCAATACATAAAACTGAGACTGACCAGAAACATTATATTTCAAACCTTGACCACCAAACACAGTCGCTAAACCCACAAAATTAACTACACCATCCACAAGATAGCGGTCAACCCAGGAAATAATTCTTGATACTAAACCCACCACAAAAACAATAGTAATTCTATACAGTTTTGCAGTGTAAAAATCGTAGGCAAAAAAGTCTTGTATTGCTGGTAAAGGAAACTTAATTGGTTTCTCCCACCCATCGTTTAGATAAATCAATCCACCAATACCAAAACCAAGCACACTGGATAACAATAATAAACCAGCAACAGTTTTATTAATAGTTGCGATATCCGGTAGTAGTTGCCATTGTGCAAACAATAGAGGAATATGCAACGTAAAACCAGCCAAAATAGTCATCGGCAAAACTAACGCCCATAAACCTTCAGGCGATCGCTCAGTCATTTGCTTCGGTTGACCACAAAAAATTAAACCAAACTCCCGAATAATACTAAAAGCAGTGAACCCATTCACCAACAACAACACACCTACTAACCAAGGTTGACTACTCCACAAATAATCTGTCATTTGCAACAGTGCCCAGAAACTACCCAAAGGAGGCAAACCCACTAAACCAGCAGCACCCACTAAATAAGAAATTCCAGTAATGGGGCGACGAGACCATAAACCACCATATTGAGTCAAGTCTTGACTAACACAGTTTAAAATTACCCCACCCGTACTCATTACCAACAACGCCATCGCACAAGCGTAAGTAAATAAAAGCATTAAAGCAGTTTCGTCTTGACCGGTGCCAACAGCGATAAATACCAAACCCATGTAAGTGCTGACCGAATAAGAAAGTGATCGCTTAATATCGATTTGGGCAATAGCAATTAAAGAAGCACAAACCGCTGTAAACACTCCCACTCCAATCATTACTGTGGAAGCAACAGGGGATAAAGCTAAAACAGGTTGCAGTTTAATCAACACCCACGCTCCGACCGCTACCACCACCGAATTCCGTAAAATAGTACTTGGCACTGGTCCTTCCATTGCTTCATCTAACCACAGATGTAGGGGAAACTGAGCGCATTTACCCAGAGGTCCGGCAATTAAAGTAAGACTTAATAAGGTAGCAGTTGTGGGAGCGATGTTTGCAGTTTTTGCCCACTCAGCTAACTCTGTATAATTCCAAGTTCCTGCTAAAGGTAATAAAGCAACTACTCCCATCAGCAAAAATAAGTCTCCCACCCGTTTTGTCAGGAAGGCGTCTCTTGCTCCTGTCACTACTAATGGTTGACTAAACCACAACCCCACTAATAAATATGTACCTAGAGTGAGAATTTCTAGAATTATGTAACTCCAGAATAGGGAATTACACAAGACTAAGGCACACATTCCAGCTTCAAATAATGCCAGTAAGGAATAAAAACGTGCCCATCCCCAATCCATTTCCATATAGGCGATTGCGTAAATTTGGCTCAGAAGATTGAGACCAGTAATTAATATAGTCGCTCCAATAGTGAGGGTAGATATTTCTAGGGAAATAGTGATATTTAGCCCTGCCACATCTAGCCAAGGTATTGATAATTCTTGAGTTGGTTGATTCCAAGCTACTGATAGAGCGATTAAGCCATGTAAGAAAGCGATGAAGGTCATAATCAGATTGATATAACCTGCTGGTCTTGGCCCGGTACGTTTAATAATTCCGGGAGACCAGGGTATGGCTAGAGCTGCACCGACGATAGCATAGCAAGGTATTAACCAAACTGTTTCTAGAAAGTCATTTGATAGCATTATTTTTATTTTTGCGAGATTTTGATAAATAACTTGCTACTTTAATTTAATTAATAGTTAATTTTATATTAAGTTTGGTACGTATATTAATATTTTTGTTTTACCAATAATTTGAATTGTTTATGTATTGATTATGAGAGCTTAATTTTATATATTAGAGATTATCTATTGTACTATAGCAATATAAGCATTCAGCCGTCAGCCATCAGCTATCGGCTATTACTTTTAGTTCAGATAAAAGCTTTATTAATTGTCTTACTACAAAAGTTGGCTCCCTTATCCTGAAAGTCAGTTGTTAATTTAAACACTATTCCATAAGAGAGAGTCTTGTTGCTGTTAACGCAGTTCCTCCGGAGGAGGCTAGCTGACAGCTAATAGCTGTTTGCGCAGCATTCCGGAGGAAATGCTTACCGAATTATTTAGTTATTAATAATTAATAATTAATAACTAAATAATTCGCGCCTTGAAGCCTCCCCTTTTAAGGGGAAAAAAGCGGTCGTTAGCGTAGCGCACCCGTTGGGTGGGATGGCGAGGTCCCCTCGCCATATCCAATCGACCAAGACAGCGGTCGTTAGCGTAGCGCACCCGTTGGGTGGGATGGCGAGGTATCCTCGCTGTCCGACCATCGACCAAGAGAAGAAATAATATTTCCTTATATTCAATTCCATAGCGGTTAAAACCCGAGGTAATTATCAATTATCCATTATCAATTATCAATTAATGAAATAGCAATCCCAAATCATTTGCGATAATTTTATTACTTTGATTTTTCAATTTAAAAAGTGCTGTAAAATTGTTGTGACTGTACCTCAAAAACCTGAAATACACTGTAAAAAATGGTTAAAGCTACAGTAAATATTGTTTTTCTCAAAATTATCAAACAACATTAAAAGCTTGCAACATTAATGTAATGATGCCTACTATCTACAACCAAGGGAATAACGAGTTGCCACCCCCGTTTTGGAATTAACACCTGTTGCTTGTTGACATAATTTTCTAATTTGCGCTCCATCTAACAAAGCATCTGTAAAGTCTGCATCTGTAATATCAACACCATCAAAAGTCGAGCCTAACATTATTGTTTCCACAAACACCCCATCAGTTAGATCGGCATTAGTAAAATCAACTAAGTCTGCCATAGCATAAGTTAAATTCGCTCCATGTAAATTTGCTTTAGTTAATGTCGAATAACTAAAAATAGCTCCCCGTAAATCGGCATCTGTAAAATTAGTTAGTTGAAGATTCGCATTAGAAAATTCTGCGGACTGCAACACTTGGCCAGAAAAATCTTTTCCGGTAAGTTGGGCATTGCTATAAGAGAGGGGTGGTGGGTAATATTGAGCTTGAGCTAGGGTTGGCCACAAAAACAAATTCAGTGTTAATAAAAAAGTAGCAATTTGATGCAAAATCATAGTAAATGGTTTATTAATTAGACTATCTAACTTAGTTTATCTTAAATTAGGCCACATAATTTTTAATTGCGATTTAGGAGGTTGAAAGAATAAGTATGGCAAGTTTTTTCATCACTTGGTTAATGGCAACCTTATCACTTTTAATTACAGCTTTTGTTGTACCTGGTGTGAGAGTTGATAGTATTCCGGCAGCAGCAGTTGCAGCAATTGTTTTGGGGTTAGTAAATGCGTTTGTGAAACCAGTTTTAACAATTTTAACTTTGCCTCTGACAATTTTAACTTTAGGGTTGTTTTTATTAGTAGTAAATGGAATTTCTCTTTCATTGGCAGGATATTTTACTCCTGGTTTAGAAGTTGATGGTTTTTGGCCTGCAGTTTTGGGGGCAATTGTGTTATCTTTTGTTTCTAGTTTTATTGGCGGATTTGTTAATAAACAGGAAGAATCTCAAGATATTTAATCAGTAATCAGAAGGAAGAAGGAAGAAGGAAGAAGGAAGGAACAAGAAGGAAGGAGGAAGAAGGAAAAATATTACGTTGTCGGAGTTTTAGAGCTTCTCAATCTTTCCGTTCCTTTTCCTTCTACTGTTATATGTCTAAATATATCTACAGCAAAAAACGAATGGGTGTTTGACTTAATTCGTAAAAAAAAGCTGAAAGCTGATTGCTGATTGCTGAATGCTTACCTATTCCCTATTCCCTACTATATTTTTTTTATCTTTCCATTTACTCCAAATAAATCCTACTATTAGAGGCAACCATAACCAGTATCTTTCCATTGGATTTAAAACCCAACTATTATCTCCTAAAGTTTGTCTGTATGGCAAAACAAAATAAATAAATCCTGATAAACTCACCCATCTTATCCCTAAATTTCTAGTTGCTACAGCAAAAGGAATAAACCAAGTAAAATACCAAGCATGAACAATAGGAGATAAAGTTAATAATAAGAAAAAATACCATTCAGTAAAATCAACAAATCTACGACAATTCCAGATTAAAATTCCTACTCCTAAGCAAAGAGGAATTCCATAAATCCAGTTAAATTTTGTAGATTGTTCCGAAACAAAACTAACTAAATAAGGAATTAATTCAGCACTACGACCATTAACAACAAAATTTGAACTTGTAGGAATGAGCGAACATTTTCCAGGTTGACAAAAATTTAGAGCTGCAACACACATTGGTAATAAACCAATTAATAATAAAAAACCTGCTTGCTGCACTTTATGGAGAAGGTAACTAAATGTTTTGTCGTCTAATTTAAACCTCGAAAACCTACTAGTTTTATGTACTTCATCAAGTTGCAAATTATGATAAAAATTATGCTCCTGTTTATCTGATTTTTCGGCGCTATGAAGCATATTAATTTTGATTCTTTTCTGTTCCCTATTCCCTGTTACCTGTTCCCTAAAACATAATATTTTCTGCCAAACAACAAAAGATAAAATTGGTAAAGAAACCCATTTTATTGCCACACTTATACCAATTAAAAAAGCACTCCAATACCAACGATAATTATGATAATTATCTTGTTCTTTTGGGTTAAATACCCCGTCGTCTACAGTTTGAGTCCCCATCCAGTTTTTCCAACTTCGGTCTTTCCTTCTTCCTTCTTCCTCCTTGCTTCTTCCTTCTTCAACAGAAGTTTGAGTCCCCATCCAGTTTTTCCAACTTCGGTCTTTCCTTCTTCCTTCTTCCTCCTTGCTTCTTCCTTCTTCAACAGAAGTTTGAGTCCCCATCCAGTTTTTCCAACTTTGGTCTTTCCTTCTTCCTTCTTCCTCCTTGCTTCTTCCTTCTTCAACAGGAGTTTGAGTTCCCATCCACTTTTTCCAACTTCGGTCTTTCCTTGTTTCTTCTTCCTCCTTCCCTCTTCCTTCTTCAACAAAAACTAACCATGCTCCCACTAATGGTAAGAGAAACCAACTATCATAATGACCACCTCCAGCAAAGGAATAAATAATCAAAGGATTCCAAGCATAAATCAAAGTTTTTTGCAGGCTAAATTTTCTAATTAATAACCAACAAATACCTAAATCTGCCAAGATAAAAGCAAACTTAAAGACAAATACTGACGGACTAATTAGTGCTAAAAATCGAAACCCTAATTGAATCAAAGGTGGGTAAATAGCAGAAGTATCAGGATGATTCATTAATGACCACCACTCTGTTCTATAGGGAATTAATTCTAAAGCATTTGGCGCTAAATCATAAGGACTAAAACCCAAATTTTGAATGTAACCTTCCCACAAATAACGCCAAATATCATCCCCTGGTTCCATGAGAATTAATATTAGTCTAGTCAGAATAGTTATACTCCAAAACCAAGCTAAATTAATTGACGGTATTGCCCAAGAAATTATAAAACCTAAACTCATTATGCTGATACCAATCCAAAATTTTATGACAATACCAGCTTCCTGAAAACTACCGTAGGGAACTATGAAAATTGTACCTACTAATATCAAAAATGAACTTAGTAATAAAGGCAGATTTTTCTTAGTATAACTTACAGAAAATAGAGTCATAATATCATGTCCGGTTGAATACTTATAAATAACGACGGAGGAGTCAGGAGTCAGGAGTCAGGAGTCAGTAGGAAAAAAGAAGGAACAGAAGAAGAAAGTTTCTGATCACGCTATTAAGCGGACATGATATAAAATAGCCTCAAGTATATATAATCTACAATTCGGCACTTCAAAGTGTAGTATTAAAAATCAAGACTCAGAATTGCTGAATTCATGAGTCAGGAGAAAATAATAGTGGTGATAATTGATTGGATTTTTGATTATTGGAGAGTTCTATTTATGTACTTAAATATAGGGATTATGTACTTAAATATAGGGAGATAGGAATATGGGGAATCTGGGGGCAAATTTCAACTTTTTCTACTGTTTTATCATTTTCTTTGTGGGTTTAATACCCCACCGTCTACACGGTGTTCAAAATTACTTGGGGGAGCGAATCCCCATGTAATTTTCCTCCTGTCTCCTGTCTCCTGTCTCCTGTCTCCTGTCTCCTGCTTCAATTCTCCCCCGCTCCCCCGCTCCCCCCCCCCCCCCCCCCCCCACCCCCCCCCCCCCCCCTCCCGAGAGCACACGTCTCAACCCCCGTCCCCCGGAGGAAGCCCCCCCCGGTTCCCGCCTCCGGCTGGAAAAAAAA
>NZ_JAAHGB010000115.1:0-14269 GCF_010672695.1 Okeania sp. SIO1H4 | reverse complement strand
GTCGCAACGCCAGAAAAATCGAATGGCGCACTCATTCGTTATTCACTTTTAGCCACCTCTGTGATTATTTAGGGCTTGCTGATTAACTATCAAAGCCCAGAAATGTAAAGGTTTCAGTATTATTGGGTTGAAAAAAAATGCCAGCTTTTCGGTTAAGAAAGCTCATGCGTATTAGCATTTTGTGCAAGAGTTGGGCAGAAAAATTAAGGGACAATTCTTCCAACTACATCCTTTGCAATTCCCATTTATCCTGACTCCTGACTCCTACCCTCACCCATAAGACTTTTTCAGCAAACCCTATTTACAGCACTTTTAAAATTGATGAACCACATCTTCACAAGCAAAACGTTGTAGGAACCTTCCATGGAACGTCCCTACAGTGGTGGTAGTGGTGGATTGTAATGGTACAGAGCATCTTGCTCCCGTTCTAATTTTCCTCCTCTCCCTTCTTCCCTCCTGACTCTTGACTCATGAGGACTCCTACTGGAATGACACACCTAATTTTGTGCGGGGCGATTATTGGGGTAGGGGCGGGTTTATCTAATTGGTTAAGACTCATTAATTTAACGTGGAACCCGCCGCTACTATTGCAACATTTTAGGTGTGTCACACCACTACTTACTAACTAAATTCCAGAAATAACCATCAGGGGCGACAAAAGAAAAACTTTGTTCGCCAAATTCGTTATCAACAATATCTGTAACTTCAGTTGCTGCTGAATTTTTAACTCGGTCAAAATAATATTTTATATTATTAACTCGATAAGTATACAAAGACATTCCCAAGCAACCAGGTCGCGAATATTCAAAACAGCTTTTCAACTTCATTGCTTCAGGAAATCGAATAATATACATTCTGCCAGAGCGTGCCTCCTGCCAGTTTATTGAGGAGCGTGGATCGTCAAAAGTTGTAACTCTAAACTTTTCCCCCGGTTGCAAATCAAAAATTTGCCTACCTGCTTGTGAACTTTCATAAGTAGTTTCATCATCATCCCGCGACCGCAACAAACCTAACACATCCTCGTAAAACATCAATGTTTCTTTGCTATCATCTTGCACCACCATACCTGCATGGGTAAATTGGCTAGTGTTCAAAGTAGAGTTATGATTAATTTTGCCATATTCGGGCACTGTATAATTGAAACGTTGAAACAATACCTGACGTGTTAATGGTTGCAGCAACATCATTTCCCGCACTCCCACTACCGGATCGATAAACGGGCGACCTTTATCCATTTTGTAAATCATTTCCCACTGAGGAAAAGTATATTTAATTGGCAAACCTGCTAACTGAGCATCTTCAGCATGGTTAAGAATATTCAAAACATCTGCTGTTAAGGTTGTCCCCCAACGGTTGCCCAAAACTTTCATTGATGTCATTTCTAAACCTTCATTAGTGGGGTTTTCCCAAGTCATCAGGCGAATCAAACCATGGTCGGCATTTTGATGTTCGAGTCGAATTGAGCGCAGATGAGAATTGACTCCATATAAATTTTTCACTGTGGGAGCAGTTAATTCTCCTGTTTGCCCCATGCGATAGCCAAATTGTTGCCAATATTGAATCATTGATAAGGTTTCGGTGATACCTATACAGACTTCGTAGATGCCTTCGATAGTGGGATTTTTATTCATATTTTTTATACACTAGCTCCTATGTTCGGGTAATTATTTATAATAAAGCCTTTGTTTGTAGTTGGGCTTTAGTCCCTTCCCACTATAGCCTGGATCAAGCCCAACTACGAGCCCTAAGAGCAGCTCAATAGGATATAATTAGGACTTACGCAGTAAAACGTTTTTTCGTCATTGCGACCGACAGGGTTTGCGGAGCAGTCCGGAACGGAAAGCAATTTCTCATTTAGTTTTTCCTACCTCATGCGTAAGTCCTAATCATATAATAAATTATTCGATTTGTCATTGGGAGGCGGTAACAGAGTAAGTTAACCTTCTAAGTAAGTTAACCTTCTAACTTTGGGTCGATAGGCGATCGCCAAGCTCAAAGAAGTCGGGTTTATAAATTCCCTTCCCTCCTGACTCCTGACTCCTCACTAATAATTCATTTGTCCGCTCACAACAAATAGTTCTTGTTGTCTACCATTTCTCAGAATTTTGAACTGCAATTTTTGACCTACACCACTATCTTCAACTTTCCTCTGTAATTGTTCAGCACTAATTATTGATTGATTATCAATTTCTACAATTACATCTCCTTTCCGTATCCCCGATTTTTCTGCTGGAGTACCAGACAAAACTTTTGTTACTAAAACTCCCGTTACCTCCGGCAAAATTAAAACAGAATTAGGGTCGCGATTATTTTCTTTAGCAACTTCTGGAGTTAAAGTAATCATTTGAATACCAACAAAAGGATGAGGAACTTGTTCTCCACGAGCTAATAAATCTTTAATTTCCTTTGCTTTATTAATAGGAATAGCAAAACCAATACCCATAGCATCAGCCCTAATTGCAGTATTAATTCCTATTACTTCACCCCGATCGTTCAACAACGGACCCCCAGAATTTCCTGGATTAATTGCTGCATCAGTTTGAATAAAGTCTAATCTCTTATCAGGAATTCCTACTGCTGAACTAGGACGTTTCAAAGTACTAATAATTCCTAAAGTAACAGTGTTATTAAATCCTAGGGGATTTCCTACTGCTATTGCCCAATCTCCTACCTGTACTAAATCTGAATTACCTAAAGTTGCTATTGGTAAATTTTCACCTTTTGTATCAACTTCAACTACTGCTAAATCTGTGACTTCATCTGTTCCTTTTACCTCCCCAGTAAACTGTCTTCCATCATTTAAACTTACAGTAACTTTGTCAGCTTTATCTACTACATGAGCATTAGTTAAAATGATTCCTTTAGAGTCAATAATGAAACCAGAACCTTGACCTTTTAATAACTCTTTTGAAGATGGTGGCATTCGTAACTCTCCACCAAAGAAACGGTCAAAAAAAGGGTCTTCAAGAAGTGGATTAGTGGGACGGGTAATTAGTCGCTCTGTGTCAATTCTCACTACGGCTAAACCTACTTTATTGACTGCCTCTGTAACAAAACTATTACTACTTCTAGTATTTAGATTTTCTGGTGCAGTTTGCAATGCTAATAACTGAGGATTTGATAGTCCTTGGAATAGTCTTGAAGCTGCCATTGCTTGTGGGGTCGGTACACAAGTAACTATGAAAGTAAAAACAATAAAAATGGCCAATAATTGAGAAGTTATTTTGGTAATTGTTTGAGAAAATTTGCGCAATCTCATAGCATTAAAGTTTCATTGACTAACTGAGTGGTATTAGTGTTATAATACTCCTAATCTTAACTATATTATACTCAAAATCTATGGTGGTATCTCAGCAACAACAAAAAGAACAGCTACCTCATAATCAAGCCAAGACAGAGTCAAATTCGGAACATAACCATCACTCTTCTGCTCATCCTCATGTTCATAGTGAAGAATCCCTACAACGTCTCGTGAATAGATTATCAAGAATTGAAGGGCACGTTAGAGGAATTAAAACTATGATCAAAGATAGTCGTCCTTGCCCTGATGTATTAGTACAAATAGCTGCAGTTCGTGGTGCTTTAGACCGAGTAGCTCGTATGGTTTTAGATAACCATTTATCTGATTGTATTGCCCGGGCAACTCAAGATGGAGATATTGATGTTGAGGTTGAAGCTTTAAAGTCAGCTTTAGACAGATTTTTACCTTAATTAATGAATCTTTTAATGAGTCTTTTGAGGATGAATTATAACCTCTAGCATCTAAAAAGAAATCAATATTTTTACTAGACAATTAAGTTATAAGTTAGAAGTAAGCTGCAAAATCAGCAGGCAGTTATTTCAGTTATCAGTTAACAGTTAGCTTCCTACGGAGGAGCCATGCTAACTGTACTTCCTGCAATAGGGAGGCTTGACATTAGGAATATTCTCTTTTTTTATCCGGAGACTTTAGACCACAATTTTTCGGTAATAATATTTCATCAAATAATTTGACATTTCAACAAAGCAAGAAAAAAATTTTATTACTAAACAACTACCAAACAACTTATGTTAAAAAAAATAGCTTTGTGGTTACTTTGGATTGGGTTTAGCACTTACGCATTTCTGCTAGCACCTCCTGACCAACCAGATACCTTAGAATTAATCCAAAAATTGTCAACAGGTCAATGGGAAAATATCAATCCATTAATTGTATCTCTATTCAATATTATGGGCATATGGCCGTTGATTTACAGTTGTTTAATGTTCTTTGACGGCAGAGGAAAAAAAATACCAGCATGGTTATTCTCGACATTATCATTTGGAGTCGGAGCATTTGCTATTTTACCCTATCTAGGATGGCGTCAACCTAATCCAAAATTTTCAGGAAAAAAGAACTTATTTTTAAATATTTTAGATTCTCGAATTTTAGGAATTGCTTTAACAGTAGGTACAATTTTATTACTAATATACGGTTTAAAAAATGGTGACTGGGAAGATTTTATTCAACAGTGGCAAAGTAGTAGATTTATTCATGTAATGAGTTTAGATTTTTGTCTGTTGTGTCTATTATTTCCCACTTTATTAGGAGATGATATGAGCAGGCGAGGAATGAAAAAATCTCCGTGGTATTGGATAGCATTAGTTCCACTTTTAGGTCCATTAATTTATTTATCTGTACGTTCGCCTCTATTAGCAGCAGATACATCTACAATATCAAATAAACAAGAAGCTACAGCAAATTGATAGTAGGAAACCTGAAAATAAATCCATTACTTTAACTTTGTTGGCATTCCCGTTTTGTAATATCATGTCTATACCGAAACATGTCCTCTAGTCGAGAATCTACCCACCAACCTAAAACAGATTCTGCTAACCAATCTCCAGGCAAAGAAAATGCGATCGCATCAGTTAACCTAGTCTTACCATCTTCTTCACTAAATTGATGACGATGAGTCCAACTATCCATTGGCCCTTCTTTTTGTTCATCAGTAAACAGACGATATTTTTCATATTCCGTATGTAGGGCCACCCACCTCACAGGAATTGGACCGAGCCAAATTTGAAATTCTGATATAGCCCCTACTTCTAGTCCACCTTGACGACGAATGACTTGTACCGGTTGCCAAGGTGGGGTAAGTATTTGCAGAATATCGGAACGTTCGTGAAATTCCCAAACAACTTCAACTGGTGCATCGATTAAGGTTGAATACCGAAAGTGCAACATTTTAAGTCCTCAAAACTTATCACAATTATTATTTTCTAAATTATTTTTATCATTTTCTTTGTGGGTTTAATACCCCACCGTCAACGGGGGTGTTCACGCATTACTTGGGGGAGCGTAGACGCGGAGCGGCAGGTCGTTGACTATCCCCATGTAATTTTCCTCCTGTCTCCTGTCTCCTGTCTCCTGTCTCCTTCTTCAATTCAAATTTTAACTGAATCTGGAAAATTTAAGTATATTCTACCATAAAGTTGCAGTTCTACTTGGCTTTTTGGTCGTTAGTGCTTTAGTCTGAGACTGGAAGTAAAAGCTAAGGTCAAAAACTAATCAAAAATACTTGGCTTGCTGATTAAATCTAAAAGCATTGATATATAAAGATATTAGCCAATGGATGTATAAAAAAGCATAAGGTTTTTGATCCTTTAAGCTGAAAATGTGGGGATTTTAAGTAGACAACGGCAGAAAAATTGAGGGAAAATTGTTCCAAATACATCCTCTGTAATTCTTGATTTATCCTGAATTATGACTCCTACCCCCACTCATAAGACTTATTCAGTAAACCCTACTTAATCTGACATAACCCCTCTAAACTTAGAGGGTTTTTTTATTTCAATAAACTTTACTTTTTCCCAATTAGTCTATTACTTAAGCATAAATCGTTTCTTTTTACACCAGTATTTTTTCGTACTAACTTAAATTTAATTTTGTTGATTTTTAATCATGTATAAAGACTAATCAATTTCTGGATTTATGGGAAAATTTTGTATAAACAAATATTGCACAGATCACTAAATAACATACTTACTAAGGTACAAACTTGAGTGAAATTGAACACTACCAGTAAAAATTTAGAGATATTGCGTACTTGAAATTGAAATATAAATGATATACTTTTGAGAAAATTCTATTATAATATGAAGATTTGGTAAAGCAAATTCAAAATAATTGCTACTTTTATGAAGAATCAGTAAAGATATGTCGTAAGTATAGATATAAAAATCTTATTAATTTATGATGTTATTGAAGTTGATTGATTGAACTTTAAAGCGAACAATATTCATGGGAGCAAAGAAAATATATCAAAAAAAGACTAATAGACATCTCCGAAAATAGTAAAACACTTACTATAGCTATCTTTTGATGAGCGATCGCTATCTACTGTTGATAGTTAATTTTTACGGTAAAATCAGTATTTCAGATACTTACTATTACAAACTCTCAAAAGAAGTAGCCCTAGTATTTAACTGATTTATATCTAGAGCAAGGAGGATTTACTACTACAAAATCAATGTACCTATTAGTAGTCGAACAATACCACAAATAATTATGACTATTTGCTCATATTTTTCTGGCTTTAACCTAAATCTTTCTTGGACTACTCTGAAAATTTTTATCAATCTAATTATATGTTAAACAAAAATTATTTTTGAAGATATTTCTTTGTTTTTCAACTTTTCCGATTCAGTTAAATCTCTATTTTTTGGCTTTTTTTTGGGAGTTTTAATTCTTGATTCGCCAACCTAGGCTTTATGTCCACTAAATTTTTGTTCTTGAGCGAATTTTTGTTGGACTTCACGAAAATAGTTTAAGTAACTTTTTTTTCCTGGTTCACCTGCTGATACTTCTACAATATCTTTACCTAACTGGTCATAATTGGCTGTCAAAATTACATTTTTTATTATTATCTCATAACTTAGATGCCTAATATAAATGGCTGATTGATTATGAAATTGAACGTAATTACTTATTTTATTCTTGGTTAGTAATTAGTAAAGCGAAAATTTTAGATAACCCCTAAATAAATTACAAATGACTATGATTTTATCTCAATCTATGGCTCATAAAATCCATACTTTCCCAG
Source organism: Okeania sp. SIO1H4 (assembly GCF_010672695.1). Lineage (NCBI taxonomy): Bacteria > Bacillati > Cyanobacteriota > Cyanophyceae > Oscillatoriales > Microcoleaceae > Okeania > Okeania sp. SIO1H4. The sequence continues at coordinate 7,205 of NZ_JAAHGB010000115.1, read as the reverse complement.
TCTCATCAAAATTACGGTTGTCCAGTGTAACACAATCAAATACTACTACTGCTGCCTCTTGTTATGAGCTGACTGACTTAGGTACATTTAGAGACTATGTAAGTGTAGCCAAAGATATTAACGACTCTGCTCAAATAGTTGGTTATTCAATTAACGATATAGGGCAAAAACAAGCCTTTGTATGGGACTCTGACGAAGGTATGCAAGATATTGGTACTATTGGTAATAATTCTAGCTGTCCCTATAGTATTAATGATTATGGCCAAGTAGTTGGCTCTTCTGTATATGATTGTGGTCAACGGAAAGCTTTTATTTGGGATAAGACAAAAGGAATACATCACCTTGATTCCAAAAGTAATAATTTGAGTGAGGCTTATTGTATTAATAATTCTGGTCAAGTAGTAGGTTTTTCTGTCACTAATAATGGTCAAAGAAAAGCTTTTATTTGGGATGAGACAAAAGGCATACAAAATCTTAGTATTTCTGATGATATAGAAAGTAGTGCCTACGCAATTAACTATTCTGGTCAAGTAGTAGGCTATTCTGTTTCTTCAGATTTAATCGTAAAGGCTTTTATATGGAATGGTGACAAAGATATCCAAGAATTACCAGGTTTTTTAGGTTCAGATATTAATAGGTCTGGCCAGGTGATTGGTTTTTATTCTATGCCTCAACACAATAACCGAGCTTTTTTGTGGAATGGCAGTGAGGAATTTCAAGACCTTGGTACTATTTCTCATAATGTCAACTTACAATTTTTTGACAGTGAAGCTAATAGTATTAATGATTTTGGTCTAATAGTTGGTTCTTCTGACAAGCTAATAAATACAGAGCAAGAAGGATGGGCTAAAAGAGCTTTTATTTGGGATAGTCTTAATAAGATGCAAGACCTAAATGATTTGATCGATCCTTCCTCTGGTTGGGTTCTTAAGGAAGCACGATCTATTAATAATCATGGGCAAATTGTTGGATGGGGAATGAAAGATAAAAGTAGTTGTTCTTTTCTGTTAACACCTATTTCCTAGGGTGCATCTCAATTTTGAATAAAGCCAAAAAATTATTGATTTTATGGAACAGGGAACAGGGAACAGGGAACAGGGAATAGGGAATAGGAAAAAAGTATTTTTGCAAATAGCAAATATGAGATACACCCATTTCCTAACAGAGATAATAGATAATACAATTAGATATTTATAGGTAGTGGTTTTCCTAGATAATTCATACTCAAACTGTAATAAATATCGCTTTGCCTCTATTTCTAGAAGCAAAGCTACAAATTCAACAATTAATAATTAATAATTACCTCTCCTTTAAAAGTAAGCATTCAGCCATCAGCCATCAGCTATTGCTTTTAGTTTACGATAAAAGCTTGATTAATTATCTTACTAGAAAAGTTGGCTCTCTTGCCCTTAAAATCTATATTTAATTTAAAAACTGTCCTTAAGGAGAGAGTCTTGTTACGCTCAAGCTGACAGCTAATAGCTGAATTATTACAACTCAGTCAGGGATTACTTCTAACTTCTAACTTCTAACTTCTGACTTCTGACTTCCCCTATTGCCTCTGCTAAATGTTTCTTTAAAGTTGTTATTGGTAGAGGACCTTGAATATGATTCCAAGGCAAAATTTGCTCTAACTTCCAATCATCAAAAACATAAAAATCCAACTCTGGTAACTCCCCACGCAACTCCTTAAAAGCTCTCTTATAACTACCCAAAGAATCCCCATAATTCCTTACCAATTCTAATAAATTAGATAACCTTCTATCTCCCCTAGAAATTAATCCCTGTATCACCGACCATTTATAACTTTCTGGGCGAAAATCTATCCCTTTTGACCGTAGTTGTTTCTCCAAAAACTTCAGCCTTTTTTCTGATTGAGAGTTGACTCCAAACCATTGAAAAGGTGTGTGAGATTTCGGTACAAAAGTGCTACATCCCAAACTTAATCTTAAACCAGGAGCAGCTTTTTTCAAAGCCAACATCATTTCTATCGTAGCATCTAAATCTTCTACTTCCTCTCCAGGTAAACCCACCATTCCATAAAACTTAATAGCTTTTAAACCACCAGCTTTAGCATTAACAGCAGCTTCAATAATTTCCTCATTTTCCAACTTTTTATTAATTATTTTTCGTAGGCGATCGCTCCCACTTTCTACAGCAATAGTAATTGATTTTGTATCCCTATTACTTAAAATTTTTGCTAATTTTTCCGTCACCGTATTTGTTCTAACCGATGCAATACTCAACCGCACATCATCATATTTTGGCTGATTCAAATAATTCAATAAACTATCAAATTCAGGATGTTGAGTTACCGAAGCTCCCAATAAACCCAAACGTTTTGTAACAGTTAATCCCTTTTCAATAGCAGGAATTAGAGACCCTTCTAAACTAGCACTTCTAAATGGTAAAGTCAGATAACTTGCCAAACAAAAACGACACATTTCCGGGCAACTTCTCACCACTTCTACCATAAAAATATTTTCCCAAGCTGCCTTTTCAGTCACCACAGTAGAAACAGATAAAGTATTACCCCGATAGGTTTGTTTTTGCACTACAACAGGAATATCCTTATCTATAGGTTCAATAGATTTAATAGCACCATCAACACTTTCATAAGTTACTTCATAAAGACTCGGAATATAAATTCCTGGAACTTGTGCTAAATGTCTTAATATTACTTGTTTATCCTCTCCTCTAACTTCTTTATAAGCATCAATAAAATCCCCCAATAAATTTTCCCCATCTCCCAATAAAATTACATCAAAAAAATCAGCAAAAGGTTCAGGGTTTGCCGTTAAAACAGGTCCGCCACCAAATATTATTGGATAATTTTTTGCTGAACGATTTTTAGCTCTAATAGGAATTTCTAAAGATTCCATAATCTGGAAAATATTGACATAATCAAGTTCCCAAGAAACAGAAAAACCAAATAATTCTGTTTGCTGTGGAAGAGGTTCATTAATATCAGTAAATAAACGACTAACTTGTAGATCGGAACGCATTGCTAAAGTTGCCCAAACAATCTGATAACCAAGGCTAGTTATTCCTACAGTATATTCATTAGGAAAAGCAAAAATAATTGGTATGGCACTAGATTCAGGTATTGCTGGAGTGAAGAGTAAACGTTCAGTATTAAATATATTAGTATTAGTAGACATATTTTAGATTATAAATAAGTAGGTAGGCGATAAAAATTACCGTTATGGTTCAACAATCAATAATTAACAATTAATAATTAATAATTACCTCTTTTTATAAAGAAGAGAATTGCCTCAAAGGATTTTTTTCTTTTTTATCCATGAATGGAGAGGCTTTATACTTTAATTTTTCGGTAAGGAGAAAGCAGAAGGAAAAAGGTTATTGATTTATATATTTTTGTGGGCACAACTCTGATATACCTGTGAAACAAGCAATGCCTGCTAAAGGGAGTTTTTCCAAAAATAGCAGATCGAGTATTGTAAAGTTTAAACATACATAAATATATAGCCATCCTAGTATAGATATGAACATTAGCTTTAGGGTTAGTGTTTACTGATGCTGGAATTAATATGGTTTCTAACGTGTTAGACTTTGGACAAAAACGGAGTAGTTAGCGTAATATTTATTTACGCTAACTACTGGGATTAGGGTTTAGAAACAGAATCAAATCTGGAATTATCTTCGTTTCTCACATTATTGATCATCCTGAAGAGCATAGGATGGGTCTGGTTCAATTTCTCCACCGAAACAAATATCTAAATAACTTTCTGGAAGAGAATAAATAACCCTCTCCAACTCATCAATAATATCCCTTCGAGTCATTTTTTCAACTGCATCAATATCAGCTTCACTTCCTGGTTTTCCTAAATATTTATATTGAGTTTTTTTCTGACTATCAGTAGCCATAGGAAAAATCGGTGAAGCAGATTGTAATCTATAATAATAGTACAGTTTCTGATTTCTATCTCGTCATCAAGTTATCACAAAAGGGAACAAAAATTCTCGAAAATAACTAAAAGTTGGCATTTGAGTCGGCGACAACTCTTAATTATTTCTATTTTTCAGTGATTATAGCGGTTTTCATTAACATAGAATACAGCTATTAGGTCTGTAATTATTAAACTTCAAACATACTTATATTTTGTCTGTAGTCTACCTTTGTGAAAACCGCTATAAATTCACTGGGGACAGAGGGATATTGCCCTGTTTAGTTAGCGTAATTATTACGCTAACTATTTTTTCGTTTTGGACTTTGGACAAAACGTGGGAAAGGGTAGTTCATTTGACAAATTTAATTATGATGGTAAAGCCACTCAAATGAATGTTTTGTCTCGTTATAAAGCTTTTTTAGACCACCCAGTGATTTTAAAGATACTTGCCAACAAAGAATTAAATTAACTCTCTCAAGAAATATTTGGCTTAGTTATCTAGTGTAATGTAGAACACTAATACCAGTAAATAATTGCTAAAGTTTCCTAAACAATCTGATAACCAAGGCTAGTTATTCCTACAGTATATTTATTAGGAAAAGCAAAAATAATTGGTATGAAATTAGATTCAGGTATTGCTGGAGTGAAGAGTAAGGATTCAGTATTAAATATGTTATATCATGTGCGGATAATTAGTGATGAAAAAAACTTCCTCATTCTTCCTTCTTCCTTCTTCTTTCTTCCCTCCTGACCCCTCCGTCGTTTATTTATAAGTATTCAACTGGACATGATATTAGTAGGAATTACACAAAATAGAAGTATAAAATAGGCTCAAATATAGACAGGAAAAGACTTTTACCTCAAAAAGACATAAATCCTTAATTACCAAGGGTTCTAGGCATTTTTAGGGCATTGACCTAATTTCCTGATCTAGACTGACTCTTAGTCATTTTTCAACCATAAAATGTTTAAATCCCATTAGTAGATATATTAAGTTATAAGTAATCATAGAATATAGTATTTATCAAGAAGTGTAAGATAGATTTACACTGATATATTTTATGTTATCTGTTACCTAAAAACTCCAATTTTGTATCTCATTGAAGCTAAAATTACTATATTGAGTTATTTATACTTTAATTTAAACCATAAAATCGGGGAGGCTAAAGTCAGTGTGGCAACGTTGGTAAAAATAACTGGTACATCTTTAACCAGAATGCCATAAATTATCCAGATCAATACACCAGAGCAGAAAATAGCAAACATTTCTAGGGAGATATCTTTTGTAGAGCGAGTGCGCCAAGTTTTGATAACTTGAGGTAAAAATGAAATAGTTGTTAAACTACCTGCTAGTAATCCTAAAACTGTTACTAAGTTCATAATAGATGCTGATAATTTTAATACTTGTGCTTGAAACTTATCGGTTTTTTTGTTAACTACAAGACTTATGTCGCACTGCTATATATAGCGTATAATTTCCCGATTATTTTGGTATTGTAACTATAATTATTGCTGTTACCTAATTCCTGAATTAATATAGTATTAATCACTTAAATTCAACTAAATTTCTCTTGATATCTTCAACATAAATATCTCGTATTTGAAATTTGTGGTATCGATCGATATGTAGCCTTCGTTCAATTTATCTAATTTTTTAATCCTGAAAATATTGTCAACTTATTAAATATTATACCAACCAACAAAGTTATTAATAATCAGACAATTTAACTTAAAATTCAACTATAGTAACTGCCAAGGCGGTTAGAACTTATGCGGATAACGAACCTCAGACAGGAAAATGTTTTTCCTTCTGTTCCCTGTTCCTTGTTCCCTACTATACATCAATTTCTAATAATCTCAGCCTCCGCAATAACTTCCCCATTTAGAAAAGCAACTAAATAATCATTATTATTGAGAGGCCCAACATTAGGTGGAGTCCCAGTTAAAATAATATCCCCCAAACGTAGCGGTATATTCTGACTAATGAAACAGAGCAGGTCTTGAATTGAAAATAACATTTGTTTGGTAGACCCTTTTTGGCAAACTTCACCGTTGATTTCAAGTCTGATTTCAAGTTCTTCTATTTCTGTGACATCATTCAACTTGCCAAACTTTGACAATGGACAAGCATTTACAAAACTTTTGGCTAGATCCCAAGGATACTTTTTGGCCCTCAACTCATTTTGTCGATCGCGAAGAGTCAAATCTAGAGCAATACCAACACTACTAATTGCCTGTAAAACCTGATTTAGATCCGCCTGATACAAATCAGTGCCAAGTTGGATAGCAATCTCTGTTTCATAATCGCATCGTCCTAAATTAAGAGGTAACAATATCTTTCCTTCAAATGGTACAACACAACCAGGGGACTTTGTGAAAATTATCGGTTCTTTCGGAACTGGGTTGTTTAGCTCTTTTGCATGATCGGCATAATTACGACCTACACAATAAATTGAACCAATTGTTTTAGCTATAGTCAAGGAACTCATTGTTGAAAATTAGGATGTGCTGACCTATTATATCATACTAGACTAGCAATAGAATACGGCGTTGGTGAAGCGCGTGTATTATATTAATCTTAATTATTTAGGAGTCAGGAGTCAGGAGTCAGGATTCAGGAGGAAAGAAAGAAGAAGAAATAAGGAATAGAAGGATAAAGTTTTTTGTTCGTGCTCTTATCTGGACAGGATATCATACCTCTTTTTACCAACGCCTAGAATACTAATATAGCAATCACCCAATCAGATGTGAGAATTGAGATGTTCCTTTAAAGTATAGAATATAGCAGTTATCTTACTCTTATGTATTCGTTTTTTTCTTCTTATCTGTTGCCAGATGAGCTGTTGCCTAAAAATCTCCAATATCTCACAACTAAAAAGAGCGCCTTGACTCCAGGCGTGGGTAAAGGAGCCATTCTCGAAAGGTAAATTAGTTGCTGATTCCTTTTGGAAGGTAACCCGCAGAGATGGGAATTTACTTGCCTTTGACCGAGCATTGTCTATATAACTACTACTAATATCGATTCCGACGACCTCACATCCTGTCTGTTGAGCTAGCCAGATTGCAGCATTACCATTTCCACAGGCAATCTCCAACACTCTTGACTCCGCAGTAATACCACTCTGAATCGGGTGCTAAAAGAAGACCGCCTCAGTGCGGGCATTGAATGGACTAAACCGTAAGGCATTGGATGAATTATTACAAGCTTTTTGTGTCCAACTTGACTCGGAAGCGATACGGCGCTCCGCCACCCTCCGCGAACGCTCTTTTGCCAAAAACCTAGAGTTCGAGCTT
>NZ_JAAHGB010000114.1:0-14443 GCF_010672695.1 Okeania sp. SIO1H4 | reverse complement strand
CAAGGCGGATGGAATTTCACCACCAAGGTAATAAGAGTTATTCACAAGTCGAGGTTGTCCTCATGTGGTGACTTGGAACGGCCATTTATACCCAGTTTCCTGGTTTAGTGGCCAACGAGTCACACAATCACTACACGATAGCCATTTTCAAGTCCTGCTTGTTGAGCAACCCGCTTGGCAGTCAGCAATAAATGTCCCATCAAACTATGGTCTTCAGGTGAAGCATCGGCTAACTTGGGAATAGGCTTTTTCGGAATCACGAGGATATGAACGGGAGCTTGAGGATTAATATCTTTGAAGGCGAGGGCCATGTCATCCTCATAAACAATGTCCGCCGGAATCTCGCGCCGGATAATTTTACTGAAAAGAGTGTCTTGCTGGGTCATTTATCTATATTCAAACAACTTACTATATAAATTAAAGAATAAAGGAATATGTTAGCTAGAGTCTGGAGTGCATCAATAATTGGCATTGAGGCCATCAAAGTGGGTGTGGAAGTCGATGTATCGGGGGGACTGCCAAAAATTGTCGTTGTGGGATTGCCAGATGCAGCAGTTCAAGAATCAAAGGAAAGAGTCAAAGCTACTCTCAAAAATTGCGGTTATGCCTTCCCTATGCGGAAAATTCTGGTTAATCTCACCCCCGGAGATTTACGCAAGGAAGGCCCCAGTTTTGACTTACCTATTAGTATCGGAATTTTGGCTGCCTCGGAACAAGTGAATGCAGACTTACTCGGAGACCATCTATTTTTGGGAGAAGTTTCCCTTGATGGTACATTACGACCAGTAGCTGGAATTTTACCCATTGCTGCAGCAGCAGAAAAAATGGGAATTAGCGGGTTAGTTGTGCCTGCTGCTAATGCAAAGGAGGCGGCGGTAGTTAAGGGGTTATCGGTTTATGGATTTGACAATATATTTGATGTCACTGATTTTTTGAATAATCCCACTAACTTTTCTCCTGTAGAAGTAGATATTGCTGAGATTTTGGCAAAACAACAATTTTCTGGTTTAGATTTGAAAGAAGTTAAAGGACAAAATCATGCCCGTCGTGCTTTGGAAATAGCTGCTGCTGGGGGGCATAATTTGATTTTTGTCGGTCCTCCTGGCAGTGGGAAAACTATGTTGGCGCGACGTTTACCGGGAATTTTGCCTCCGTTGAATTTTGAGGAGGCATTGGAAGTGACTCAAATTTATTCTGTGGCGGGGTTGTTGAAAGATAGGGGGAGTTTGGTGAGCGATCGCCCGTTTCGTAGTCCCCACCATTCTGCTTCTGGGCCTTCTTTGGTGGGTGGAGGGAGTTTTCCGCGACCGGGGGAAATTTCTTTATCTCACCGAGGGGTATTATTTTTGGATGAGTTAACGGAGTTTAACCGCAATGTTTTGGAATATTTGCGTCAACCGTTGGAAGATGGGGTGGTGACAATATCGCGCACCCGAATGTCGGTGGAATTTCCGGCTCAGTTTACTTTGGTTGCTAGTACAAACCCTTGTCCGTGCGGTTATTATGGAGATCCTATTCAACAATGTACTTGTTCGCCACGGCAACGGGAGCAATATTGGGGAAAACTTTCGGGTCCGTTGATGGATAGGATAGATTTGCAGGTGATAGTTAGTCGGTTGAAACCGGAGGAAATTACAAGGCAGGACACTGGGGAAGGGTCGGTTGATGTGAGGGAGAGGGTAAAATTAGCACGCGATCGCGCTCGGTATCGGTTTCAGGATGAGGTTGGTTTAAGTTGTAATGCTCAGATGCAGAGTCGTCATTTTCGCAAGTGGTGTAAGTTGGATGATAGCAGTCGGGGTTTATTGGAAGGAGCGATCAGGAAATTGGGGTTGTCAGCGAGGGCGAGCGATCGAATTTTGAAGGTGGCGAGGACTATTGCCGATTTAGCGGGGGATGAGGAGTTGAAACCTGCTTATGTAGCTGAGGCAATTCAGTATCGGACAATTGATAGAATGCAGTAGCTTTGTAGGTTAGCTTGAGGAACATTAGCGGAGCTTATCCGGAGGATAAACCCAACAGATTAGGTTTTTGGTTTTTGTTCCCAGTTAACCCAACCTGTATTATACTCTTTACCCCCTACCTTACCCTATTATTGACATCCTCCCGACGTTACGCTAAGGGGACAACGAGGGACTCCTAAGCATAACGCTCTTAGGGTTTTCTGTTTCCTCTTACCTCTTCCGGAGGAGCTGCGCTAACAGAGAAGCTACGCTAACATAGCACTTGCCTCTGAGGTCGAGCCTCTTTTCGGTCTTAAGGTCGCTCCACAGTACATCGCCAATCCGACGGCTGCCCTAGAAACTGCTAGCCCAGCAGACTTAATTTAATTACAACAGCACACGCTTTGGAAAAACCGCAACATTGATTGGTTTTTCTATAGGACACTTCCACCCTCAGGTGAGCGCGGGTATTCAACCAACGTTGAGATCAAGCTCTTATCTAAATCCGGATTTAGTATTTAGAAGGATTTTTTATTTTGATAAAAAATCGCATACAATTATATTTTTTGTCAAAATAACCTAATCTAAAGGAATTTCTAGTTAAGCTCAAAACCTGATAATACCAAATCCGGGTATAAAAGGAGGCTTGTCCTATTCACAAATCCTATGTATAACAAAGGCTACAACTTTTTAAAGTACCCTCTTGCTAAGGCGGATTTAGTATAACATCAGCCATGGTCTACATTTAGATAGATTATACTCTATTCGTAAAAGTCAAAAATAACCATAGTTGCACTATGGTTAAGAGTAGTTATAATACGAAAGAGATAAATCTGTTTCAAAAGAATTATGGGCAAATATTTAAATTAGGAGATGTACAGAAAAATTAATTAGGGAATAAAAAAATTAGAAGTTCGGTAATTCAATTGTTTTATTCAGATAATTCCTAAAACTTAACCTAACTTGAAATAAATAATCAATCCTTCTGAATAATAATTTCATCGCTATTTTTAAGAATAAAATACAGAAAAACTAACCAGCAAAAAAAATTAGAACAGATAATTTCACAATCAAAATCTGAAACCTAAGAAAAAAAGCTGGTAAGCCAGGGAATTTAAAGATAACACTTAACTTATGGAAATACCATTTGACATAACTCTGCTGATCATCCTGACTGTAATCAGTGGTATAGCAGCCCAAGTTCTGGCAGCCTACCTGAAAGTACCTGCGATAGTCTTTTTACTACTATTTGGTATTCTAGTAGGCAAAGATGTTTTGGGAGTGGTACATCCAAACCTACTGGGTAATGGTTTAGAAGTGGTAGTATCCTTATTTGTAGCCCTCATTCTCTTTGAGGGGGGCTTGAATTTGGAACTTAGAGAATTAGGAAAAGTTTCCGGTAGTATCCGCAACTTAGTAACCATAGGTACACTGGTAACCTTAATTGGTGGTGGCATGGCCGCTCACTGGTTAGGTGAGTTTCCCTGGCCGATCGCATTCCTTTATGCCTCGTTAGTAGTAGTTACAGGGCCAACCGTGGTAGGGCCATTGCTCAAACAGGTTTCAGTAGACCGACAAGTAGCGACCTTGTTGGAAGGAGAAGGAGTTCTCATCGATCCTGTAGGAGCAATTCTGGCCGTATTGGTATTGAACATAGTTTTAAATGAAGGCGCTGACCCTTTAGGATTATTTAGAGACCTAGTTGTGCGCTTAGGAATGGGGACTATCATTGGTGCAACAGGAGGCTGGATTTTAGGATTTACCCTCAAAAGAGCAAAGTTTCTGTCTGAAGAATTAGCAAATCTGGTAGTTTTGGCGGCTCTATGGGGAATGTTTGGTCTAGCAGAACAAGTCCGTAGTGAATCAGGATTGATGACCACAGTCGTAGCAGGAATTTTCGTTGGGGCAGCCGAAATACCAGAGTTACGATTATTAAGGCGGTTTAAAGGACAACTAACAATGTTGGCCGTTTCAGTGTTGTTTATTTTACTAGCAGCAGACCTATCCTTAGCAAGTATTGTTGCTCTAGGTTGGGGAAGTGTATTTACCGTTTTGAGTTTGATGTTCCTGGTTCGCCCTCTCAACGTCTTAATTTGTACTTGGAATAGTAAGCTTAATTGGCGACAAAAGATGTTTGTCAGTTGGGTTGCTCCTAGAGGAATAGTTTCGGCTTCAGTTTCTTCTTTGTTTGCTATCTTGTTAACTCAGAAAGGTATTAATGGTGGTGACTCTATTAAGGCTTTGGTGTTCTTGACAATTATTATGACTGTATTTAGTCAAGGGTTGACGGCTAGATTCGTGGCTCAATTTTTGGGAATTACTTCTAGTGCTGCTACTGGTGCTGTGATTGTGGGGTCAAATCCTCTGTCCCGATTGATTGGACGTATATTTAAGGATAGGGGTGAATCAGTGGTACTCATAGATACGGATGAGGAAGCTTGTCAGCAGGCACAGAAGGAAGGTTTGCAAGTATACAAAAGTAGTGCCTTTGATACTAATGTCCTAGAAGAGGCTGGTTTAGAATCAGTGGGAACTTTCTTAGCAATGACTAAGAATGAAGAAGTAAATTTAGTTTTGGCTCAAAGAGCAGCAGAAGAATTTAAGCCACCAAGAGTATTAGCTATTTATCCAAAAAGTCCCCAGCATAAAAGTCAAAATGGTAAAGAGAAGGTTCAACAACCATTTGCTTTAGAGTTAAATATCAAAAGTTGGAATAAATATCTTTCTGACAGAGAAGTGAAATTAGGGGAAACAGTCCTTAAGCAATTGGGATTTGAGTTCCAAAAGACTCACCTTAAGGCACTTATTGGAGCAAGGGAGTTAATGCCACTTTTGATTGAAAGGCAAGGAAGTCTTCAAGTATTATCTGCCACAGAAAATTGGCAACCAGGCGATCGGATTATTTATTTGCTACATGACCCTAAACCTAAGCTTCTCAAACGACTATCTGGAGCTCAGCAATCAAATTTAACTATAGAAAAATATCCAACTGTTGAAGAAGTACCTATCCCTTCTTCGGTTCTCGAATCTGAACTCTGATAGAACGGAGGAGTCAGGAGTCAGGAGTCAGGAATCAGGAGTCAGGAGGAAAAAAAAAGGAAAAGGAAGAGGAGAAGATAGTTTTTGATCGCTAATTAAACGGACATGATCAGGACTTACGCAAATTCACCTTGAAAACGTCATATGTAGGGACGCCATTCGGAGCTTTGCGTTAGCAAATGGCATTCGCCCTCACTCAATTTAGTGTCCGTGCGTAAGTCCTGATGATATAAGAAGTTAGTAGCACCTTCTAAAAATCTAGACAATCCTAGACACGCTCTTCATCGGTGACTAAGAGCGATTTTCCGGCTCACCTGTCCATAAGTCTACTGGCAAAGAAGGTTAATGTTCCGCTCAAACACATTGAGTTTAGGATTCCCTCTGGGGTTTTCGTCCTTATGAAAAGTCGAGTGCAAAACACTCCATAATTGTTACTAAAATCCTCTGGTCTTAGCAGACATATGCAATAATAACACAGATTAATGGCGTAAAAACATAGACCTTTTGTATATATTCCTTTTGTATATATTTGTCTAAGATAGTCTATGTTTTTAAGCTTTAGCAAACAACAGTAGTGCCTAATATTAAGGTCAATTGAAGTGAGTTGATATAACTAAATTTTCAAGTTAAAAATCAGGATGAGCTACTGTCTTAACTCTGAATGCCGAAAGCCATATAATCCTTCCGGTCATCGATTTTGTCACAGCTGCGGAGCTAAGTTACTTTTGGGCGATCGCTACCGTACTGTTAAGCCTATTGGTCAAGGTGGCTTTGGCAAAACATTCCTTGCTGTAGATGAGTATAAACCTTCCCGACCCCGTTGTGTAATTAAACAATTTTTTCCTCAAAATAGTGCCAATGCCGAAAAAGCTGCTGAGTTATTTGGTCGGGAGGCCGTCAGACTTGATGAGTTGGGTCAACATCCTCAAATCCCAGAATTAATGGCTCATTTTCAACAAGGTGAGCAACAATATCTCATCCAAGAATTTATTGATGGGCAAAATTTAGAGCAGGAATTGGTTGTTAATGGGGTTTTTACTGAAAATCAGATTCAGGAGTTACTTTGGGATTTGTTGCCTGTGTTGGAATTTGTCCACGAACGGCAGGTAATTCATCGCGATATTAAGCCAGAAAATATTATTCGGCGAAACTCAATTACGCTTCCTGATGGTAGAGGGGAAATTAAAGGCCAGTTGGTGTTGGTGGATTTTGGAGCTAGCAAGGTAATTACAGAATCTTCTCTTGGGCAAACTGGAACGATGATTGGTAGTGCGGGATATGTTGCTCCGGAACAGTTGGCGGGAAAGGCGGTTCCTGCTAGTGACCTTTATAATTTGGGGGTTACTTGTATATATTTGTTGACTCAAGTAGCGCCTTTTGAGTTGTTTGATGTTGTTGAGGGTAAGTGGGTTTGGCGACAATATTTACAGTCTAATATTAGTAAAGAATTGGGGATAATTATTGATAAGCTTTTGGCTCCAAACATTAATCAAAGGTATCAGTCTGTAGAAGATGTTTTAAAAGAATTAGAGTCGGTAAAATATCAGAAAAGTTTTGCCTCTTCAAAATCTCAAGCAGGAGGTAATAATCCTTCTTTGTTAACAAAAATGCTTGGGGGTATTCCACAAGTTATTAAAGGTCGAATTATGCAAGAATTTGGGAAAACTGAAGCAGCGATCGCTTCTTATGACCTTGCTATTTCTATTCGACCAAATAATTATGATGCTTGGTATAAGAAGGCTGAGGTTTGTCATCAGTTGAAACGTTATGAAGAGGCAATTTTTTGTTATCAAAAAACTGTGAAATTGCAGCCTAATCATTGGCAAGCATGGCGAAGTTTGGGGGTGTTATTTTATCAATTGCAAAGATATGAAAAGGCTGTGGAAAGTTATTTTAAGTCTTTGGATATTGAGGGGAATCAACCTATGGTTTGGTTATGGTTGAGTTTGGCAATTAAGAAGTCTGGAGATGAGCAAAAAGCACAGATGTGTTTGGAGAAGGCGCGGCAAAGTTTACCGAAAAGTCCGGTGGAAACTTCACAAATTTTGTGGCAGGCTTGGGAAAAATTAATTCAGTAAAGGGAAAGGTACGTTCAACAATAGAAAAAAGGGCTGTGTCTATGGCTTCGATGGTGGAAAAAAGGTTAAAGGGCGTAAGCGCCATATAGTTGTAGACTCTCAAGGACTATTAATAGGTGTTTGAGTAACTCAAGCAAATGCTTCTGAGAGATTGGGAGCTATAGTTGTGCTCAACGAAGCCAGAGATAAGTTGTCGCTCACTGGAAGTGATATGGGTAGATCAAGGATATTCTGGTAAAAATTTCGCCAAGGCAGTTCAGAAAGTTTGTGGAGAACGAGAACAGTTTTTGCTAAACCCAAAATAAAAAGTTCGCTAAGACAATTCACACAACCTGCATGAGAAGGACTAATAGGAGACATTTTCAGAATTTCTCCTCGGATTAGTTCTACTCTTCATTTTCAGTTAATATTCCTGCTTCCAGCATTTGATAATACTGGTCTACAGTAAATAGTCGTCGCAATAATTGTACAGACATTACTAACTCCTTGAGAATAATTAATTATATGAATTTATTGTACAAATATTATCAACTTCTTGTGTGCTACCTAAGCATTAAGCAACAACTTCTTCTACTAATTCATAATGTAATCGCATTATTTGATTACTTGGAATAGTTTCCATTGCATAAGTTGTTCCATCATTATCAGAAAAATCTACTTCAAAAACATTATTATCGTATTCCATAACAATTGTTCCTACTTGTCCTCTATACAGAATAATAGATTCTCCTGTTTCAAAATGAGTTGTTTGTCTATCCTCAGTTAATGCAACAATATCTAATTCTTGTAATTGAGTCATTAATCATACCTCACTTACTAACAGGATAACAATTTGTTAATCAGGGAAAGTCTTCTCCTGTACAAATTATCCAAGCAACTAAAATCAGAGATTCTCCTATATTCAGTCTGGAGAAAGAACTTCATATTATAGTGTGTACCATATTCATTGAGTTTACGAATAAAAACTGATTCATTGATAACAGCTCTTTTAATAGCACTTTTCAAAATTTCTACATTTCCTAAGGTTATTCCTAGCTTTTGTTGAAAAAAGGTAGCTTTATTTTTCCATTTTTGATGATGAAAATTAAGACAATAGCTTTCAATTTTATTATCTAATTCCGCTTTAATCCCATTGGGAAGTTTCATAATTAAAAACTCTTTAATTAGAGCAATTTATCCTGCCATATACTCTACCCAAAACTAAAGCAGCATTCTGACCCCCAAACCCAAAACTCAAATATAAAACATTTTCCACCTGAGACTAACGAGCATACCTAACCAAGTCTAAGTCAAATTCTGCCTCATTTAATCCTACACAGGGAGGTAAAATCTGATGTTCGATCGCCACAAACAAAATGCAGCACCCAATGCTCCAGATACTCCCAATGTGTTACCAGTCACTCCCCTTGTCGAACTAACTGCCACTCTGTGAGAAAAAATTTGCTCAATTAAATTAGCTTCGTGGCGATCGTTTAATTTAGTTGCCATTCCATGAGCATGAATATAGTGCTATCACATATCTTGTAAGGTGCGTTACGTTTCTAAAGCACTCTACTAGAACTCTCATCGATTACATCATTATCAATTCCAGATGAATGCTGGGAAAATATTAATTAATTTTTAGGCGTTGCATATTTGTGGGATGAATTGTATGCTTGGACAAAAAAGAAGTATGAAGTATTAAGGATGAGATTTACCTGTTCAAAAAAGATTCATCCCGCCTCTCAGCAGCGCTAATTTTTATATTACTAATAGTTATCATAACCCAGGCTTAATGTCAACCTATTTTTTAATTTGTGAAGATTAAATGAAGATGAATCTTCAGAATTTTTGAAAATCTACTATAAATTTTAATTATAAGTCCAACGTATTTCCGTCGTTAAACGGATTTAGTATATTTGAATCATTAATTAGCATCATTTTTTTCGATCAAAATTTAGTTGAAAATTAGAATTTTTGCACGCACTATATCCTTTTCAACAACACACTCTTTTTTGATATATGATTTAGATATTCTCTGCCTTATTATTTATTAATAATCGCCGTTTTTTAGTCTATGATTTAATGTTGTTTTTAAAATAAAATTTAATATCATTTATCTCGATTTCACTAGAATTTATGGGGATTAGAATAACTTATATCTTCATGTCTCTTTGATTTGATAAAGATTCAGTAAAGATGGTGATTTACTCTTGCTTTATTTTAATAGAATTCCCTATTCTTAATTCAGAACAAATTAATAGGAGTTTTCCATGAATAACTTACATAAAAGTCTGATAGCAAGCAGTGTAGTTGCTGTAGGTCTAAGCATTAGCGAAGCTTCTCATGCTATCACCTTGATCAAAAGCCAAGACTTTGCCGGACCTCGCCAAAATGTGCCTTCACTATTTTATGATCTAGGTGATGGCTTAGAATTGACAGTTACTGCTGGGGTTCACTCTGGTGGATCTCGTGCAGATGCTCCTTTAAATGTTATTCGCTCTGCTGACATCTCTCAAACAGATGGATTATTCTCTGGTATTGGTGTTCGTAGTAGATTTGCTGACTCATCTCAACTAGATGCTTCTGGTCCAAACGAATTTCTGCGTTTTACTTTTAATAAAAAAGTGACTCTATTATCCACTATCTTTGACGCTGCTAGTAATTTTGGTCTTGGAACAGACGAATTTGATCTTGGCATTGATGGTATTGACTTAGACATTAATGATACTTTCGGAACCGATAGGCTCCAGAATTTTCCTGGATTCGGTTTGACCCGCGAGGTAGATTTCAGTGGTGGTGTTGACTTTGATGGTGACGGAACCAATGCTCTATTCCCTGCCAAGGGTTTAGTGTTCGATTTCTATACTGACGATCGCAACGACGATTTTCTGATTAAAGAAATTAAGGTTGCTGTAGATGTGCCAGAAAGCACAAGTATCTTAAGTATTCTAGCTCTTGGTACTCTAGGTGCAGTTTCAACTCTCAAACGCAAACTGAAGCCTTCAAACTTCATCAAGTAAAAAACTAGAAAAAATGAAATGGTAGTGCATCAAGAAAGTGTGGGAATAATAAGATGATTATTGTTCCTAACGGGACTTGAGTAAAAAATGCCTTAAAAATAGTTTTAAACCCTTGCTATGTAATGCTTTAACGTCAAAATAATCTATTGATTGATCTATCTAGGTTTTCCTGCGGAATGCTACGCAAAGAGCCATTTTTAGCCAGATCAAGGAAAATACGTTGTTATCATTGAGTTTGAAGCCATTTTTAGCCTAAAAAATATTCAAGTCCCGCTAAATACTTTCAATCATCATGGAATCTCCTCTGTGTAGACATCAGAAAGCTCAGGTATCATGGAAAGACAAGTATTGGAAGTCAACGATATTATTGTCCTGAATGCCTACAAACTTTTCCTGCGGAATGCTGCGCAAACACCGATACTTTTGACAAGCTCTACTATCGTAGAAAAATTCAACCTGAACAAATGCCTATGGTTATAAAGGCTGATACAGTAGTTGAAGAGGCATTAGTCGAATAGTTAATCTGGCTGATAATACGGTAGTGAGTTGGGTGAGATATGTATCTGAAAAAGCACAAAAGATAGGCTTTTCATGGCACATAATTTGTCGGAAAAATCCTGAATTGAAAGAAAGCGAATATTTCAGCGAGAGTAGTAAAAGCGATCGCCCTTACTTCACAATTTTTTAGTTCTTCCTCAGATTGGAAAATTTAATTTCCTGAAGCTAAAACTAACACTGCATTCTGCCCCCCAAACCCAAAACTCAAACATAAAACATTTTTCACCTGAGACTGACGAGCATACCTAACCAAGTCTAAGTCAAATTCTGCCTCATTTAATCCTACACAGGGAGGTAAAATCTGATGTTCGATCGCCATCAAACAAAATGCAGCACCCAATGCTCCAGATGCTCCCAATGTATGACCCGTCGCTCCCTTTGTCGAACTAACTGCCACTCCCTGGGAAAAAATTTGCTCAATTAAATTAGCTTCGTGGCGATCATTTAACTGAGTTGCCGTTCCGTGAGCATGAACATAGTCAATATCTTCAGCAGACAAACCACTTCTTTCCAAACATTGAGCGATCGCTAACATTGCACTTTTTCCACTCAAATCTGGCGCATTACCATAAGTAGCATCATTTGTCAAACCAAAACCCCGAATTTGACCATAAATTTTAGCCGCTCTTTGCCGTGCAAATTCAGCCGACTCCAATACCAAAACAGCAGCTCCTTCCCCCAAAACTAACCCCTCCCGACTGCGGTCAAAAGGATAAGCACCTGTTTGAGCCAAAGCTCCCATTTTTCTAAATCCTGCTATACTCAGAGGTGTAATAGGAGATTCCACAGCACCCGCAATTACC
Organism: Okeania sp. SIO1H4; assembly: GCF_010672695.1. Taxonomy (NCBI): domain Bacteria; kingdom Bacillati; phylum Cyanobacteriota; class Cyanophyceae; order Oscillatoriales; family Microcoleaceae; genus Okeania; species Okeania sp. SIO1H4. Next base: position 3,020 of record NZ_JAAHGB010000114.1, on the reverse strand, counting down.
TGTTGACATTGACCAGTTTCAATTAACTCTACGGCACGAGCGATCGCCCATATTCCCGTCGCACAAGCAGCCATTGGAGCAAGAACAGCGCCCTTTGTACCTATCTGACTCGCAGCAAAAATAGCAGGTTGATGGGGCAACAAATTAATAAATGAAGTGTCATCTTTTTCCAGATCGTTTTGCTGACCATCTCCAATAAGCTGCTTTTTTGCCAACTTTTCCAGCATTCCTTGATAGCCACGACTAGAACCGATGACTACACCACATTCATGTAGGGGCAGTGTTAAACCTGAAGATTTAACAGCAGTTTCTACGACTTCCTTAGTTAACTGAGTTAAATTAACAGGTTGAAAATTTATTAAACCCAAAGGTAGGGGAGGTAATTCTGCAAAAGGTTGATGTAACTTAATAGCAGACTTACCCTCCAAAAGTTTTTTCCAACTTTGATGGAGGTTCCCCAAAGCAGAAGTGAGACCGATACCCGTAACTACAACTTCCACAGTTAAGTTAAGATTCGTTGCTATTAGGTATGGTTAAATTTTCCAGACCTTCAACAACTTTCGCTGACTCAATGCGATCGCCAGCTTCAATATTATCGACAACTTCTTTCATCCCTTGTGTAACATAACCAAATACTGCATAGCTACCATTCAAAAATGGCAGGTCAGTTAAAGTAAAATAAAATTGGGATGAAGCAGAGTCAGGAAATTGAGAGCGAGCCATTGCTACAGCACCTCTTGTATGAGGCAAAACAGGTGACTCCGCAACACCAACTTCTTCTAAAGTGTTACTGTAAACTGGTTCTGAAGCATCTTGAGGTTTAATTTCCAGAGGAATGTAACGTTCGCTAGAGGTTGTGGGGTCTATAAAACCTCCTGTACCTAAATTATTTAAGGGGATATTGAGGTCTTTACTTTGAGGGTCGCCACCCTGAACCACAAAAGGTTGAGGTTTGCGCACTACTCGGTGAAATACTAACCCATCATAAACTCCTTTTTGAACTAAATCAATAAAGTTACCTGCTGTAATAGGTGCGTTAATGCCGTCTACTTCTATGGTAATAGGAGAGGAATTTACAGTCATTACTACTGTTGCTTTACCGTTTAGCTGAGGTAAACTGTTGTACTTAGCATCTAATGTTGTTTGACTTGATGGGGTCGAAACTTCTGTATTAGGAACAGAGGTGGCAGTACATCCTGTCACCAACAAAGTTACTACTATAATTAATGACAATAACCACTGGCTGATTTTTTTTTGCATTTTCACTCACAATTCAATGTTGATTTTTTGAGACTCTCATCGTTATAGCGCTGCGCGCAGGCAATAGGCAATAGGGGGAATAAATTGCCGATAATATAAGGTTTTAGCTATTGGGCAATTCCTGCAATTTGTACATAAGCCAGCGCACATTGCTATAAATTAAAAACTATAATGGGAGATTCTTGTTTGACTGACGTAACGCTACGGATTTCATGTGGATATTTTTAAATGTTCAAACTTAGTCAGGGATTACTTCTAACTTCTAACTTCTGACTTCTGAACTTCTACTATCACCCCTCCAAGCAGACATTTTTAAATGTTCAAACTCAGTCAGGGATTACTTCTAATTTCTAACTTCTGACTTCTACTAAAGACCTTCTAAAGGAACTTGAAGAAACTTAGCCAGTTGAGCCGCTTCATTTTCTAATTTTGACAAGGCCAATGGTTGACCGACACGGGTAAGAGGAATTTGCCTACTGTCTTTGAGACGAAGATATATAGCTCTACGGGGATTGAGACCTTCTTTAATATCTACCTTAATAGATTGCACATTTTCAGTAGGACAACTAAATTCTACTTTACGATTCTTACCAGGAAATCCCCAGCGAAAAATCATCACCTGGCCTTTTTCTTGGTTATACTCATTGTAGCCACCACCAATGTCCCAAATAATAGTTAACCACAAAAAAAGTCCATACAGTGTACCAAGCACACCATAAAATCCCATAGCTATTCCCTGGGGTAAAAAATTAAGTTGGCTAGGGTCGGCAACAAATAACAGATTAACTTTGAGATAACTAGATATCCCTGATAAGAGGAAACCAATACCTCCCATACTGACAATTACAGCCCAGAAGTAATTACTGAGACGACGAGACCCTATAATTTCCTTGCGCAGTAAGCGATCACCTATCAAAGTTTGAGTAGTCATAAACTTTCTATATTTACATACCATTCTCAATTTTAAAATTTTTTAGACCCAAAATAAATACAGAACCCTTATAGGACCTATTTAAAAATATAGGAGGAGTGTGGGGAGAGTCATTTGAGTTATCAGTTATCAGTACCTCTTGCAATAATGAGGCTTTACATCATCAGCTACGGTTTTTATACTACTTTTAATGTTACAATTTGACGTGCGGAATGTGGGTTTAATTGTGCAGATTTCCCTATCTCACCATCTCCCCATCTCCCCATCTCCCCATCATGTAGCGTTACTGCGTCAGTCCTGTTACATTTCCTCTAGATATTCACCCTTAGATTTACATATGAAAGATAAAGCGTGGATATGTGATGATAAAATAATTTTTACGTGGGCTAATATTCCACAAGGGTTCTATGCCATTTATTAAAATCTAAAGAAAATCTTAAATAAGTTTAAGGTATTGGGAAAGATAATTGCAAAATTTCTTAAATATATATATACTTATGTTAACTTGCTTAAGAAAGCAAACTTTTTAACAAAAACAGCGGGAAGTCCCGCGCTCTCCTGAAGGGGAACATAGAAAAAACAGGGGGAGGACATCACCTCTGTATAAACTGCAACTCCCCGTGCGGGTTGAAGAATTCCGCGTTGTCGCTCAAGGGCAACGTCGCGAGTATGTCAATAAAAGCAAGAGGATATAAAAGTAGTATGACTGTAGCAGTCGGACGCCCGCAGAGTCAAAGAGGACCATTTGATGTCCTGGATGACTGGCTGAAACGCGATCGCTTCGTATTTGTAGGCTGGTCTGGTATACTCTTGTTCCCATGTGCATTCC
>NZ_JAAHGB010000113.1:0-14514 GCF_010672695.1 Okeania sp. SIO1H4 | reverse complement strand
ACCTTTCAAAGCAAGGGGGCATTGCAGTAGGGGTTGTTTCTTTCGTTCCTTGCGATCGCTTCGACGTAAAATTATTGATTTACAAGCATTATAGTCTAATTTGGCCAGTTAAGTTGTGTAAGTCCCAATAATTAGAAACCCAACGAATAACTGTATAAGTACCTTGTGGTGTTTTGACAAAAGTAGTTGGGATACCATTTTTACCCCGGTCACAATAAAATTTATTAGGTCGAATTATGGGTGAAACTTCTTTGACTACTGGCTTTGTTTTTTCAGAACAGCTTTCTTTTTCTGTACATACATTCTGTTCCTTTCTTTGACATAGTTCTTCTTTAATTTCACAAAGCAATCTAGATTTTGGTCTAGCATAAGCGGGATTATTGATAGTTAAATTAATCCCTAAACAGAAAGCAAATACTAAACATATTTTTGTACAAATATTGATTTTCATAACAACGAAATCTTGGGATATTTATGTTGTAGGTTATTGCCATTGAAGAAGGTAGAAGGCATAAGAGAAAATTGCTTATGAATAGTCTTCGACAAGCTACGTTTGTGTCTACAAACCCCAAACAATTTTAAGCATCCCCGTCGTTGACAGTGGGTTATTAAACCCGCCACAGAAAAGATAAATAATTGATAATATCAAGCATTATTTATTACTTATAGCCTCAACAACCTTCATTCAATTTATCAAGATTTTCGCTCTTGCTCCGGAAAAGCTTTTAATGTAAGCATTTGTTGCCGAATTTAGGTACAGTGAGGTTTCTTAGCCATACCTCAGTCCTTAATATTCGTCCCTAACACAACAGAAACTGCACCCTTGTTTCTTAATTCTCTTAATTCCAAAATATTTTCCTTACAACTTAACCTTACAACTTAAATAGCACTGCAATGCAGGATAAAAATCTAAAATTCCTGTAAAGAACAATTTCTCCAATTCAAAATCCCATTTAAGATAAGATCCAACATTTTTCTACTTTTTTTTCCAGTCAATGCCTAGTCGTTTTAAGTAATCCCAACCTCGTTGAGGCCAGACATGGTCGCGACCAGTTTTCTGAGCAATCCAACGGGCTACTTTTGGACCAGACCATGCTTGACCATCAGGAGCAGGCCCTTGTAAAGCCTCTGAAAGTTCCTGCTGTTGAGCTGGTGTCAACAAAGATTTAGCAGGTGGTGGTTGACGGTCTTTACTGCGATTTTTCACAGATTCAGGCCCTTCCCTATTGTAGCGCCCAACAATTTCCTTAGCATAATCGTAGTTAAGTCCCACAACTTGAGATGCTTTTTTAATAGACCATTGTTGAGCAATTAGAAGCAGGAGATGCCACCGACGAGATTCGATGGTATCTGGAGCTTGTCGGTAGCGAATTTTCAATTCCTCTACCGTAAGATGTGGTTTCAAACTAGCTTTTGCTGGCATACCTCCTATTCGGAAATTATGGAAGTTTTTAATCTTATCTACCTCTATGTGCCAATCTCCGGATAAAATCTACCTTGGAATATATAGATTAAGTCAAAAGTCAAAAGTTAAAATTTAAAAGTCAAAAGTCATAATGACCCTCGGCATGAGTGTTTATAATTGCCCTAACCTATTTGCGCAGTGCTATGTATAGCAATAGACAGGGCGCGGACATAGTAATGATAAAGCTCTTGAGACAGGGGAATATTTTTCCGACTGTTGCCTGTTGCCTGTTTCCTGCCATAGGAATTTTTGATAGTTAATTATTTATAGTTAATTCAATTAACCCTATAATCTAATAGCTGAACTTTAGGAATGATGGTATAGGCATGGCATCCATTAGCGAGCTGCATCAACAACTAATAAGTAAAGAACGCTCTGCTGTAGAAATTACCCAAGAGGCCCTAAAACGCATCAGCCAGTTGGAGCCAAAGTTGAAAAGCTTTATCTGTGTCACGGCAGAAAAGGCCATAGAACAGGCCCGTCAGGTGGATGCCCAAATTGCTGCAGGAGAGAAAATTGGACAATTAGCAGGGATTCCCATCGCTGTGAAGGACAATATGTGCACCCGAGGTATCCCTACTACTTGTGGTTCTAAGATTCTAGAAAATTTTATTCCTCCTTATGAATCGACTGTGACTCAAAAACTTTTAGATTCTGGTGCAGTTATTCTGGGTAAGACAAATCTAGATGAATTTGCCATGGGTAGTTCGACGGAAAATTCTGCTTATCAAGTTACGGCTAACCCGTGGGATGTGGAACGAGTGCCTGGTGGTTCTTCTGGGGGGTCGGCCGCAGCAGTGGCATCTCAAGAGTCTGTAGTTGCATTGGGTTCAGATACTGGTGGTTCTATTCGTCAACCAGCATCTTTTTGTGGTGTGGTAGGTATGAAGCCTACTTATGGTCTGGTTTCTCGCTATGGGTTGGTGGCTTTTGCTTCTTCTTTAGACCAAATAGGGCCTTTTGGTAGGACTGTTGAAGATGCTGCGATTTTGTTACAGGCGATCGCTGGTTATGACCCTAAAGATTCTACGAGTCTTAATGTGTCTATCCCAAATTATACTAGGAACCTGAGACCGAATTTAAGACCAAAGGGGCAAATTAGAATTGGTCTAATTCAAGAAACTTTTGGTGAGGGTTTAGACCCAGTTGTTAATCAAGCTTTTACTAAGGCAGTGGAACAGTTACAGGAGTTGGGAGCGGAAATTCAGGTTGTTTCTTGTCCTCGGTTCCGCTACGGTTTGCCTACTTATTATATTATTGCCCCATCGGAAGCTTCAGCAAATTTAGCTCGTTACGATGGGGTGAAATATGGTTTTCGCGCTCCTAAGTCGGAAAATCTTTTGGAGATGTATGCTCAGACTCGTGCTGAGGGTTTTGGTACGGAAGTTAAGCGCCGAATTATGATTGGTACTTATGCTTTGTCGGCTGGATATTATGATGCTTATTATCTTAAGGCTCAAAAAGTCCGGACTTTGATTAAGGAAGATTTTGATAAGGCTTTTGCTCAGGTGGATATTTTGGCTTGTCCCACTGCTCCGACTACTGCTTTTAAGGCGGGTGAAAAGACTGATGACCCACTGAGTATGTATTTGTCTGATTTAATGACTATTCCAGTTAATTTGGCTGGTTTACCTGCTTTGAGTTTACCTTGTGGTTTTGATGAAAAAGGTTTACCTATTGGTATGCAATTAATTGGTAATGTTTTGAAGGAGGCTTTATTATTTGAAGTTGCTCATGTTTATGAACAATCTAATGATTGGTATAAACTTCTGCCTCGCCTTTAGAAAGTTGGTTTTTAGTTATTATTTATGAGGCGTTAGGTGTTGAGAAAATTATTGGTTAATCAAAACCTAACTGCCGATTTTTATTATGTGGCAATTTTATTCTTTTTTCGTTGCAAAGTTGGTTTTAATTGTTGGGATAGTTTTGGCGATCGCTTATGTTGCTGTCTGTATATTTTTGGTATTTTTACAGCAGCGATTTATGTTTGTCCCTAGTTCTGTTATAAAAATAACGCCGAAAGATGTAAATCTTTCCTATGAAGATGTTTGGTTATATGCTTCTAAGAAAAAAGGCAAGTTGGAGCAAATACATGGATGGTGGATACCTGCTAATTCTGAGGTATCAAATTTTCAGGGTGTGCTGTTATATTTGCATGGTAATGGTATTAATATTGGAGCGAATGTTGAACAAGCTTATAGATTTCAGAAATTAGGTTTTGATGTTTTATTGATAGATTATCGTGGTTATGGGCGAAGTAAAGGGAATTTCCCTAGTGAAGCACAGATTTATCAAGATGTAGAAATTGTCTGGAATTATTTAGTTAATCAAAGAGAAATTAATCCACAAAATATACTGGTTTATGGTCATTCTTTGGGAGGTGCTATTGCTATTGAGTTGGCTACAAGATATCCGAAAATGGCTGGATTAATTATTCAAAGTTCTTTTACTTCTATGCAAGGGATGGTGGATTATAGGGGAGGTATGTATAGATTTTTTCCAATCAAATTAATCTTACATCAAATATTTGACTCAATTACAAAATTACGGAAATTAGACATACCTATTATGTTAATTCATGGCAGGGAAGATGGATCGGTTCCTGCCTATATGAGCGAAAAATTATTTGCAGTTACTCCTGCTAAAATTAAAGATTTATATATAGTTTTAGGTGCAGATCATAATGATGTTGCTGCTATTGGTGGTGATGAATATTTAGAGCGACTTAATAGGTTTATTAATCGATTAAAAAAGAAGCAGAAACAAAGCATTGAACAATAGATATATCTATCTATAAAAGAGGGAGTAGGGGGAAATAATTGATAATTTATAGATAATAATTGATTATATTTTTGATTTTCACGCCTATGTCTAATAGACCTCGCAGCCAAAGTAAAATTTAATTTTTTTCTTCTATAATATTTATATTTGATGTTTTTGACTTCTGTTATTAAATCTAATAAATAGAAGAGTATTATAGTGTCGATCGGGAAGTGTGAATTACAGTTGTCTTTTTCCTCCTTGTTTTACCTATTTCCTAAAGCCTCAGAATTATGGAAATTGCTATATATTATAGTAGGGAACAAGGAAAATGAAACAGTGGGAAAAATATTTCCTCTAACTATCAAGGAGAAAAAAATCCTTTTTGTCAATCCTCTTGTTTTAAGGGGAAGTAATTATTAATTGTTAATGATTAATTGTTGAACTTACCGCTCAACTAAACTTACTCAAAAGTCTGAAAGTCTAGTCATTCATAGTGAGTCAAGCATTACAGGGTTAAACGGCAAACTCTTTATTCCCCAAAAACATCGGGAATTACTTTTCTAATAATATTAAATGCTCCATTCACATCAGCATTTAATAACTTATTATCTCCTGTTTTATACAATCCTCTAGCCATTCTTTTCCCTTTAAATATCGGTTTTGATTCACCTTATGTTGGTAATTAATATTTATGTAAAGAAATTGATTGTGATGTATATGATTCTTCAGTAATTATTACTTTGAACCCAATTAATCTGAGCTTTATATCTTAACATCTCTATTAATCTATAATGAGGTATATTAACAAACTGTTGATTGTTCTTTTTCCCTAGATTAATAGATTATTTCCACTTCTTATGATGTCCAATTATTAAGGTTCCTATTTGGTGTACCTCACACCAATCTATTTATAACTCCTGAGGACTGAGGACTGAGGACTGACTATTTTGCTATCGGATTTGATATTATGCCAAAAACTACCTCAATTAAATTAATTATTTCAGTCATAGGAATTATTGGTTTTCTTTTTACACCTCAACCCAACTTTAGCGAACAAAATCATCCTACTACCCTTGCTCAAATACCATCATCAAAACCTAGTAGACTATCCCAAGAAGTTCTACAAGAACTCACTCAATGTCTCAGAAAAATAGTTAAACCCACAGAAGCATCTTTAGAAACGATACAAGTAGCTTCTATGCAATGCACAATGAGAGTAATAATGTTAGCTCCAGATGGTAAATTTCGCCCAGATGCTAATCAAAGAATGGAAGCATTATTAGAAATAAGTGGAGCTAGTTTACCAGAAATTCTGAGTCAAGGAAAAGCTACTGTCAAGCTTGAAAAACTTACAAATAGTCAGGTATTTACTCTTCCAGTAATAGTGGCAGGGGAAACTAAAAATTTTTTATTAGATACAGGTGCTTCTAATACAATTATAGATAGCAAAATAGCTCAAAATTTGGGTTTAGCAAGTACTCCTATTCCCAATGATTTATTATCTTACTTTGTTGTCGGTGATGACTGTTCAAATGTTAATGCTAATATACATACTTTACCTACAATAACAGTTGATGCAGCTACAGTAAATGGTTTGCAAGGAATGGGTTTGTCTAAGACAGCTATTCCTGGTAATTTATCAGGTGTTTTAGGTTTAGATTTTCTCAAAGGTTTTGATGTAATTATTAATCCTCAAACTTCTCAGTTGGAGTTACTACCTCCTTCTTCTTCTGTTAATAATACTATTCCTTTGATAGGTAGAATGGGAGTTATGTTAGCTGAGGTAAAAATTAATGGTAAAGGACCTTTTCTATTTCTATTAGATACAGGAGCAGATTTAATGGTTTTATCTCGGAATTTAGCAAATGAATTAGGAATTGATATTGCTAATGCAGAAAAAATAGATGTCTTAGGATTTTGTGGTACTGAAATTGCTCAGAAAACACAGTTGGATACTGTGAGTTTACAACAGCATGAAGTATCTCAATTGGATGGGATTATTATTGATAATCAAATTCTTGATTTAATAGGTATTGATGGGATTGTTGGTCAGAATTTTCTTAGTCGTTATCAGCAACATTGGCGATTTGATAAGTCTAATAAATTGGGATTTCCAGAAACAGGAAGTTTGCTTTTAACTCCATTAGGGAATGATTAAATGTCGGAATAAATTAAGAAGTCAGAATGTCAATCTTATGAGGGAGTCAGGAGTCAGCAGGGAAAAAGGAAGAAGGAAGAAAGATGGAAGATGGAAGATGGAACAAGAGGATAAAGTTTTCCCAGGATAATTATCCGGACATGATATTAAGACTACCTCAAAATTCAAGATAGAAAAAAGGAGTTAGAGCAGTGTTGAACATCATAAAAAAAGCTAACTTGATTCAAAATATTGGGTGCATCTCAATTTTGAATAAAGCCAAAAAATTCTCGCTTTTAGGGAATAGGGAATAGGGAATAGGGAATAGGGAATAGGGAATAGGGAACAGGGAATATATAGGAAAAAAAGTATTTTTGCAAATATGAGATGCACCCAAAATATTATTCTTAATAGATTAATCAACTTGGTTTTTTATTCAGAATTTTTGCACACCTTTAAATATTCTTAATTAATGATCAATTTGTCAAAATAGTCTAATTAAATAAGAAGAAAGAAGGCAGAATAAAAATGGAGCAATAGGATAAAATTTTTGCACGCTAATTATCCGGACATGATATTAAGACTACCTCAAAATTCAAGATAGAAAAAAGGAGTTAGAGCAGTATTGAACATCATAAAAAAAGCTAACTTGATTCAAAATATTGGGTGCATCTCAATTTTGAATAAAGCCAAAAAATTCTCGCTTTTAGGGAATAGGGAACAGGGAATAGGGAATAGGAAATAGGTAATAGGGAATATATAGGAAAAAAAGTATTTTTGCAAATATGAGATGCACCCAAAATATTATTCTTAATAGATCAATCAACTTGGTTTTTCATTCAAAATTTCCGCACAACTTTGATACTCTTAATTAATGATCAATTTGTCAAAATAGTTTAATTAAAAAAGAAGAAATAAGGCAGGATAAAAATAGAGCAATAGGAGAATTTTTTTGCACGCTAATTATCAGGATATGATATTAATCATACCTCAAAATTCAAGATAAAAACAAGGAGTTAGAGCAGTGTTGAACATCATAAAAAAAGCCAAATTGATTCACAATATTGTTCTTAATATATCAATAAATTTGGTTTTTTATTCAGAATTTCCGCACAACTTTAAATATTCTTAATTAATGATCAATTTGTCACAATAGTCTAGTTGACAAAAAAAAAATCCTGTGATAGAACCAATAAACTATTAAAAGCTGTTATACAAGATAAAATAGTAAAGAAATAAACAAACAATAAATTGGGAGGCAAAGCCTAACATGAGTTTATTAAATAAGGTTCTTGGAGTTTACAATCCAAATCGAATGGCATTCTCACAACAAGAAGCAATAGGTGCTATTGCAGTATCTGCCATTGCCTCAGATGGTTATCTTTTAGATCAAGAAACAGAAAGAGTTATAGTACTTTTGGCGCAAATGGAAATGTTTAAAGGCTATTCAGAAAAACAGATTACAAATATGCTAGATAGATTGCTCAATTTACTCAGTGAAAAAGGTATGAATAATTTAGTTGCTATAGCCAACGATGCGCTACATCCAGAATATAAAGAAACAGCATTTGCATTAGCTATCGATCTAATCCTAATAGATGGAGTTTTCTCTGGTAAAGAACAAACATTTTTAACTCGTTTGTGTCAGATATTGGAAGTGCCTGTAGAGAAAGCTTCAGCAATTTTTCAAGCTCAGTCAGAAAACCATCAGGAGACTAAAAAAAAGTCTAGAAAATATAGAAGTAATCAAAATCATGAAAAGTAAGTAAAATGTGGTTATTTACTATTTGTAAAAAATCAAAAGTTTTTTAATAGATAAAAATTTTTGATGATAACGATTTAGACTTAAATCAATTAATAACGAACAGTTGTCAGTTATAGCAGAAGGAAGAAGGAAGAAGGAAGAAGGAGAAATCTTGCGTTGTCTGAGTTTTAAGCTTTTATCTGTCCTAATCTTTGCTTCGACTGCTATATCAGGTGTATTACCGAGGGTTTAAACAGTTATTTATTAGCACTAAATAAGTGTTTCAGTATTGAAACTGTATAGCAGAAGTAACAAACAAGAAGCAAAAATCTTGTGTAGTCTAAATTTTAAGCTTTTGATATGTCTACGCCCTTTTCTTCGACTTCTATATCTTCCAAAATTGGGTGAAAAGAAGTCATCCCCTTTAGCCGATAGTACCTATACTAATCCAACCCAAACACTTAATATCAAATCCATTTAATTAGCAAAAAAAATAGTCTATTGGAGTTGGAAAAAGTGAACTGATAACTGTTAACTAAATAATGGGGTAAATTAGGTAATAATTTTTTGATAAGCCTGAATAGTTTGTGTAGCGATCGCTTCCCAACTATAATTTTTTTTAGCTAACTCTTTAGCATTCAAACCTCGTTGTTTTCTTTCTGCTTCATTTTGCAAGGCTGACTTAATTAATATAGCCATATCCTCTATTTTACAACTACCAACCCAACCTGCTTTTGCATCTGCCACATCTTGACAAATATGAACTCCATCGGAAATAACTACTGGTGTACCTGCCACCATTGCCTCTGCTACTGCGATACCAAAATTCTCATAATAAGAAGGCAACACAAATATATCAGCAACCTGTAATAAACTTGCCTTAATTTCCCCTGTAACAAACCCCGTTATTTTTGTACATTTAGCAAGAGATGAAGCTTCTATTTGTGACCGAATTTTTGCTTCATAATTAGGATCTTGAGGATTAGCACCTGCTAAAATAAATTGAAAATCTATCCCTTCTGCTAATAATTTTTCTAAAGCTGGTAATAATAAATCTAGCCCTTTTTTAGGTTCAATTCGAGACATAAATAAAATCACAGGATGTTTAATTTCTATGGCTTGAGATTGAAGATAATTAACTAACTTTTCATCCTGAATATTACCTGGGGGATTAACACCCAAAGGAATTACTAAATCTCGTGTCGATACACCAAATCTTTCAGAAACTTTTGCCTCTTCTAAACTGGTAAAATGAAGTGCTGCTGCATGAGCAATATTCCGCTTTTCTAACAGAGAAACATAAACTTTTTTGAGTAATTTTTTTTTCCGTAAATCAGCCGGGTCTAAAGTACCTAAAGGTCTTAAAATATAAGGTAAATTGTTAGCTCTAGCCATAGTTGCAGCCATAGTAGTTACTGGTGAAAAAAGAGCATGAATATGAGCTAAATCAAATTCAGAAGCGTGTTGATTTAACCATTGTAATAACTTCAGAGAAAATTTATAACGACGGAATGGAGAACAACGAAAATAACGAATTTGATAACCATTTTGTCTAACAGGTTTATCAAGAGGAACATCTAAAGGTGGTTGACCTATATCTCCATTAGAATCTGTAGTGAGAATAGTAACATCTATATTTTGAGCAGCAAGAGCAGTAGAAAGTCCTAATACCATTTGACTAGGACCACCATAAACAAGAGAAATAGATGGTACTATCTGTAATATTCGCATAATTTAATTTAACTATATTTGATACCCTATAGTATAAATCCCCATCAATTCTTTAGTTGTCCAATATTAATTTACTTCATCATTTGATAAATGTTGTCAAGTCTTAGAGACTATTTGTACAAGGAATATAAATCTAGTAGACTGACGCAGCTCAAACTGTGTACTCTTATTTTTATTTCTAGGTGTCTTTATCTCCCCTACTCCCCCACTCCTATACTCCCCTACTCCCCCACTCCCCTACTCCCATCTAACGCACCCTGTTAAAAAATCAAAAATTAGCGATCGCCTGACATTTTTCTAGTTGCATGAAAATTAACCAGGCCAAACAAACAAATCTAAAGTCCCCGCTAATTGAGGAGGCGACACTTTGGAGGTCTGCCAGCTCTAGAATTCTCTGCCGCATAGCAAGCAATAACACTCAGAGCATTGCAAGCTCCGCCACTACCCTGACTGCACAAACGAGCTAAGTTGCTAGGACCACCTGCTTGATTAACCTGGCGCAAAAAATTACAGGCGCGGTTATTATTTCGCTGTCGGCAATAATAGTTAATCTGACCAATACCAGCTCTACTGGCAGTATTAACTAAGTTACAAGCTCGCGCATTTCCTTGTCTGCACAGGCTACCTAATCTCCCACAACTCTGACTATTTCCATCTTTGTAGCAACTTTCGTAAAGATTATTAAGTTGATTTGACCTTGCAGGTGATGGTATGGATAGGAGCGTAACGACAGTCAGCACTGCCAAAAATATCTGTTTCATGCTCAATAACTAAACATTCTGAATTTAGTGTAACTATAGTAACAGAAATATTCTTCTAATTAAAGTATGGATTTATCTTCTCCGAAGAAGAAGTCAGGACTCAGGAGTCAGGAGACAGAATTTAGAAGAAAATCATAGCTGCAAGATTTTTTCACAAAGATAATTTTCTACAACAACAAAAATTATTTCTCTACAAGCATCAACTTATACTAATTCATAAACATTAATGCTGTACTCCCTCAAAATTTCAGTTATTAACTAATAAGTAAACTTCAATAATATTTTTAACAATTCTAGGCACAACCGTGAAGATATATTATTCCTAGAAACCCTACTCCCTACTACCTACTTTCAAGAAAATGTAGGAAAAATGTACGATAAATGGTTTAATAAAGGATTAGGCAGTAATTCTAATATTTTAATCTTGGTAAAGAGAGAATTGGGAAAGCAAAACCTCTTCCTTTTTCCCTCTCTCCTAGATAATTAGAGCTTGCTGAATAAAGCTAAAAGTCAGGATAGCTTACGGTAATGGAGCTTTTTATATTTAACTTATCTCCTAGTTATTGGCTCTTATTAGCATCAATTTACTGAAATTTTATGCTGAAATTCAAGAAAATTTCTTAACATAAAATGACCGAAACCATTGCCTGTTCCCCACAAATCGACCCGTCCCCGTGTCCTACCCCCACTAACCAATTTTTTCAGCAGACCCTGATTAAAACTTTCTTTCTTATGGCCTGTGACTGCGACGAATTTTAGTAATTTGGTCTGCCATGTCCAAAATTGCCTCTGGCATATCTGGGCCTGTCAAAATTACATCTACATGAACAGGACGTTTTTCTAGAAACTCTATTACTTCAATGTCTGGAATTAAGGCAAAATTAATAGCTACGCTTAATTCATCAAGAACTACTAACTCATACTTTCCTTCATCTACAACCTTTTGAGTATAGACCCACAAGTCCAGTAATGAATTTTTCTGACTTTCATCTATATCCGGCGTATCAATACAACCACGAAGACCACAACGAAGCCAATCCAGATTTTGTCCTAGTTGCATTGGATGATCATGTCCCTGGTTAATTCCTCCTTTGAGAAACTGTACAATCAACACAGGAGTTCCTTGGCCAGCTATCCTCAAAGCTTGAGCCATAACATCAGTAAAGAAATTGCGCTGACCACTTGTGAATACTTGCACCAGACCTGGAACAGTGTATGGTAGATCGCTAGGAATATTTATAGAAGGGGTTTGTAGTTGTGCAACCATTATGAAAATTAAAATTGAGAAATCTATTTTTGGTAATATACTGAATTTTTCCAGTTTGTAAGCTGGACTGAAACATTGCCCAAGGACAATACTTGTTTTACAATATATAGTGCTTTTTTTGATTATACTATAAATTTAACACTATATGTATGTCCAATTCAAATAAATAGGTAATAGGGAACACAAGAGTCAACGGATAGTTCTGAGATTCTCTATCCTGACTATGTTAGGACTACCAAAACACTTAATCAGGACTTATGCAAAAAAGAAGTTATACACCATTTGTAGGGGTTAACGGCCGTATACTCCTACCATAGGTGGTGGTTATGCATAAGTCCTGTTAATGATGAATTATGACTAAAAATACCAAATGGGTTCTATAGCAATATGATTTAGGTTGTGAGATATTGGAAACTTTTAGGGAACAGGGAACAGGGAACAGGGAACAGGGAACAGGGAACAGGGAACAGGGAGCAGGGAACAGGGAACAGGGAAGAAGAAAAAAGCACATGGACATTATAAGGAACAGTCAAATTCTCACAACTGATTCCTGATTGCTATTATATATATCTGAGTTTTTGATAAATCAATTAATCAGGACTTACGCATAACCACCATATCTAGTAGGGGGTGACGGCAGTTAACCTCTACAAATTGTATATAATTCCACTTTTTGTGTAAGTCCTGTTAATGCTGCTATCTATATAGATATATAAAATAATCAAGTATTGTATTGTGACTAATCAAGTTGAGGGACTGTGAGACTGATAATTTTAGGTGGTCCAGGTGCTGGGAAAGGAACTCAAGCACAATGGTTATGTAATCATTTACAGATTCCTTTAATTTCTATTGGCGATTTACTTAGAGAAGCGATCGCTACTCAAACAACATTAGGCCAGATGGCGCAGCTTTATGTAGAAAAGGGGGAGTTAGTACCAGACCAAACAATGATCCAGTTTGTTCGTCAACGACTTTTACAGTCTGATGTTAGCCAGGGTTGGTTAATTGATGGTTATCCGAGAACTGCTTTTCAGGCGGAAGAACTAAATTTTTTATTAGATGATTTAGGGCAAAAGCTAAACTGGGCAATTTATTTACAGGTATCTGAGAAGATACTGATGAATCGATGTCTACAGCGATCGCGTGCTGATGATGACCCAGAAATTGTGCGACGTCGGGTAGAGTTATTCTATGAGCGTACTATTCCTATTTTGGAATATTATGAATATCGTCAAAGATTACTCACTATTGATGGGGAACAACAAATTACCCAAGTTCAACAACAAATATTACAACAATTTCAAGAATTTAGAATTTAGAATTTAGAATTTAGAATTTAGAATTTAGAATTTAGAATTACCTCTTCTGATAAAATTAAGAGGATTGGATGAATTGAGAGGCTTTATACCTGAATTTTTCAGTAATTCTCAGTAGTTTATTAATTAATCAATTTTATAGATATCTATGTCTTGGCAACGTCCTGATGGCAGACAACCAGAGCAATTGCGTCCTGTCAGTTTTGAATTAGATTATACTAAATTTGCTACCAGTTCTGTTTTAACTAAGTGTGGCGAGACAAAGGTACTTTGCACTGTCACTATCCAACCAGGAGTACCTAAGTTTTTGGCAGACACGGGACAAGGTTGGTTAACTGCTGAATATAGAATGTTACCTGGTGCAACTCCCCAACGCCAACAAAGAGAATTTATGAAACTTTCTGGACGCACTCAAGAAATTCAAAGGTTGATCGGACGTAGTTTGAGAGCATCTCTGGATATGAATTTATTAGGGGAACGCACTATTATTGTAGATGCTGATGTTTTGCAAGCAGATGCGGGTACTCGTACTACTTCTATTACTGGGGGGTTTGTAGCAGTGGCGAATGCTATTAATAAGTTGATGCAGCAAGGAGAGTTGGAGCGATCGCCTATTTTGCATCAGGTTGCTGCTGTGTCAGTAGGGTTATTGGAGGGGAAAGAATTTTTGGATTTGAATTACACTGAAGATGTAGCGGCAGAAATTGATTTTAATGTGGTGATGAATGATAAACCTGCTTTAATTGAAGTTCAGGGAACGGCAGAAACAGGTAGCTTTAGTCGTACTCAACTTAATCAAATTCTAGATTTAGCAGAAGCAGGAATTCAAGAGTTATTTGTAGCTCAACGTCAAGCTATTTCCAATTCGGTAGTATAGATATTGCATAGTAGAGAGCTTCTGAAAAGAGGGAAATTGAGGGACAATTCTTACTCCTACCTCATCTAAATTCCCCATTTTTCCTTACTTCTGACTCCTACCAGAATACTTTATTCCGCAAACCCTAATTATGATGATTTACGACAAATTTAGGGTAGATATATCAGTCGCTACTATAGTTAGAACATCGGGTAATTATGATGATTTACGACGCGAGCAAGATGCTCGCACTAATTGTAAAACACCAACAAGTCGGTTGCTATATCTCTTGAGTTTTTACGCAAACACAGGGCAACAGACATGATATTATTCCAAGCTCAGTGGACATAATAGACTTGTCGCTTTATAAGGTAAAGTAAAGTTAATAGGGTGTTTGAGATGGGACAATGTTAGATCTGAATCGGGTGCTAAAAGAAGACCGCCTCAGTGCGGGCATTGACTGGACTAAACCGT
>NZ_JAAHGB010000112.1:0-14783 GCF_010672695.1 Okeania sp. SIO1H4 | reverse complement strand
TGAAAAAATGACTCGAAGGAATCTTATTGATGAGTTGGAGAGAGTTGTTCATTCCCTTCAAGAAAGTTATTTAGATATTTGTTTTGGTGGAGAAATTGAACCAGACCCATCCTATGATCTTCAGGATGATAAATAATGTGAGAAACGAAGATAATTCCAGATTTGATTTCTAATACAATCACCGATTAGTTAGTGTAATACTTACGCTAACCACTTTTTCTTTTTGTCCAAAGTCCAATGTAGTTAAGTTAACTGAAAAAAATTAGACAAACGTAAAAACAGACAGCATATTCTATTTAATAGAGACGATAATAGTCTATAAATTACCACAAAAAAGTCGGGAGCAAGATGCTCCCACTATTCTCGTAAGAAACATTGCCAGACAATGCACGATCAATAAAAATTCACCACCACCAAGCCTTCTTCCTCCTTCTTCCCTCTTCCTTCTTTTCTAGATAACTAATAGATAACTAAAGCCTCCTTCCTTCTTCCTTCTTCCCTCTTCCTTCCTTCTTCTAATTACCCACATCACGAAGAATATTTAAAGGTTTATGCTCCTTAATAATTTTCATCTGTTCCTGATTTTTTACCAACAAAGCACCCGCAAAACCCAAACTATTAACAGAAATAGACTTAAAATTCTCATGCGATCGCGACACAACTAACATCCATTCTCGCGTCACCAAAAGATTATAATTACCAGACTGTTTCCCACTCATCTCATCACTATCTTCTATCCCTACAGCTTTGAGTAAAGCAAAATAAGATGCCAAAATCTCACCAGCAGAGTCAACAGGAGAATTTATCCAACCAGAATCTAATTTAGCCAAAGCGTGTCGAAAAGGAAACTCAGACGTAACACCTATGCCATTATCAAATGTAGCAGTAGCGATCGCTCTTTCTATCGGTATTCTCTCTCCATCCAAAACCATTGGTAGAGGTATAATTTGTAAATGTTTATGACGTTGACTGGCACCTGCCACTTTCCCAGCGTTATAAAATGCCAAACCATCAAATTCTCCCATACAGCAACCCAAAGCCTGAAAATCTTGCAAATTCAGCAAATCTTCTTGTTCCTCAAACTCTCTAGTCACAATGAGTAGATGATTATCTACAACGTTATACTTATTCAACAAACACAAATGAGTTTCAGAGATATCAGCAACAAATAAATCCTGCTCATAAGGTAGAAAAGGGTTAAAATCCTTGCCAGTCTCAGCTTTCTTTTTTTTATGCTGTTTTGTAGCTTCATCTTTCCGGGATAAATTAGACAAAATGCGTACTAGGAAACGAATATTATCCTGTTGCACAAACTCGTATTCAGTAGGTATAGGTTGAAGTGCGCCACATTCTAGAGCATATTCAGTTTGTTGTTTTAGTCTTTCCCAGAGAGTGCCCGGTGTAAATAACAATTGATTTTGGGACATAGTTAAATTTTGGATATGATAGTCAGTAGTCATCGATTATAGCAATTCCCAAGAAGGGTGAGGTTGGTGTTTGACAATTAGTGTGAGCATCTTGCTCGCGTTATCAATCATCATAATTACCCCATGTCCTAACTATAGTGGCAACTATACTGATATTGATATGAAGAGGCGATCAATATTTCAAAATTTGAGACCCAAAAAAATTGGTAGTAGGGGAGTGGGGGAATGGTTAGGGATATTGCATGCAACGGCCGTTCGCCCCTACCTCCCCTACTTCCCCGCTTCAGAAAACATAGAAAAGTTTTTGAGATTTGGTATAAAACCTTCTTCTTTCTTCCTTCTTCCTTCTGCTGTAAGTCAAAAAAAAGTCCCCTCTGGAAACAGGGAACCCCTATAAATAGCAACTACTCTTAGAGCTTGATTTCAATATTTACAACACTAAAACTTTCGTTTTTGTTGATAAATTCACTAACTCGATCGCTTAAACTTCACCTAATTTTCATGCTTAAAAGCAATAGAGTTTTTGAGTATTTTAGTTTCCAGACAGACTATCACATTAATCCCCAAGTACTTCTCTACAAAATAAGTTAGTTGAATCAAAACTTTTACCTTCTCTATTTGCTTTAGCTTCTTTACTTTCTAGAACGCTTGCAACTGAACCTTTAGCAAGAGAACGAGTTGTTGCACTGGCACTGTCATTAACCCAATCATTTGCGCCAACTTTATATCTGAAATTGCATCTATATTGATCGTTAGCCGATCCTGCTTGTAAGAAAATGCCGAGAGAAGCTAGTGCAGATAGGATTAAGTACCTTTTCATTATAAAAACTCTCCTGTAATTGGTTTACTTTATGGATAGTGAATTACTATCTATATTCTTTTTATATCTCTAAATTCAGATCATTTATTGTTAACTAATATACTTTTTACTATCTTTTTTCTCATTTTATGAGCAGTTGCTTGTTTTTTTAAGTATAAATTCTTAATCCAGAAACCGGCATTATTAATATTAGTTTTTACTGTCTCAATATTAATAAAAATTAATAAAAAAAATCATTTTTTATGATATAATTAATCTTAGTTTATTTGAGGGATTATGTAAGTAAAATTTTACAGCTATCTACTCAAATTGTCAAGATGATAATATGATTATTCCCAAAAATAATTATATCTGCAAATCTGCCAAATTAGCGAACATTTAAGTTGCTATTTTTCTCGAAAGTAAATAAATATTAATTGTGAGTGATTGGAGAAATAAATGAATAAAAACTATTATAATCATACTTGATATTAGCTTTATTCAGTAATTTGAAAAACTAGGAAAAGCAAAAATTAAAAGTGTTGCCAGCAAAAATTTGCAAAATTAAGTCTATCAGGTATAATTAAATATGTGGCTTTTCAATCTTTGCCGAACACAAGAACCTTCAAAGCGATCAGTAAAAGCTTTTTAGGTAAAGGTTATGTCTCAAATGCGATCGCCATAACCAGAGGAGTAGCTACAACAAATTGCAAGTACATGAAGTACAAACATTTAAGACCTCTCCCTTAGAAGCTGTTTTTCAACAATTAATTATTAATTATTAACAATTCTGGAGAGTACAAAGTTCTGCTAAAAAACAGTTTGCTCTCAAGATTGAAAGTGTTACTGGGAAAGGTTTACAGCACCTACTGTTGTGAATGGAGATTTTTTAACCTTGAGTCCGTGAAACCCTTGACTAGTAATAGTTATTCCCAGAACTTTGCACTGTCTAGTAACAATTACCTCTCCTTGAAAAGAAGCCGAAAAGCGCTGTAAGGAGGTGTACCTCACCCTTGATCAAATCTACTGTAAAATCTGAAGATACTTGATATCAATTTCACTTCTCCAATATCTATAACAGAGAACAGTAGGAAAAACATTTTCCTGTCTAAAGATCGTTATCAGCGTAAGTCCTAACCTATCTGTCTATTGCTACAGCACTACCCATTAAGATTAGGACAGCTAAGAAACTTCAAAATATTATAGTTAAAAGTTTTGACTCTAGCTGATAGCTGATAGCTGAATGCTTATAGCTATATAGAGTTTGTCTGAACTTTCTTCTGGCCATCAGCAGATTTTGAAAAGTCAGATAAAATTATTTACTATGAAACTGTATATTTGACTGTCCAGTTGTTCGGGAAGTCATTGAAGAAGGCAGAAGGAAGAAGGAAAAATACTTATGGATAGTCTTCGACACGCCACTCAGTGTCTTATAACCCCAAACAATTTTAAGCACCCCCGTTGATGGTGGAGTATTAAACCCGCAAAAGAAAAGATAATATGAAAAGAAACTGTACTAAACAAGGAGGCATAAATGCGTAGTAAACGCTCTAAACCCTGGATTCATCGTAATTCACGTTTTATTATTGCTGGTATTTCAACAGTAGGAGCAATAATTACAGCATATCTCGCAATAGAAAAATTCATGGGAGGAGTCGTGACTTGTCCTGTAGCTGGTTGCGATAAGGTACTTGAAAGTCCTTATGCTATGATTTTTGGCTTACCTCTGGCTCTATTTGGCTTTCTAGCTTATGCTGGCATGGGAACAATGGCGATCGGTCCTTGGATAATTAACCCAGATTCTCAGAAGGAGTTACGCTCAAAACTAGAAAACTGGAGTTGGTTATTAATGTTTGTGGGTGCCGTATCCATGACTATCTTCAGTAGCTATTTGATGTACATCATGGCATTTGAGATTAAATCTCTGTGTATTTATTGCATCGGTTCAGCTATTTGTTCTGTAGCTTTATTTGTTTTAGCATTAATCGGTCGTGACTGGGAAGATATTGGGCAATTAATCTTTACCGCTATTATTGTTGGAATGGTTACTCTGGTAGGAACATTTGCGGTTTATGCTCCAATTCATAGTCCTATTGCTGATAAACAAGATATTTATGCAGTTACAACTACTTCGACACCGGCAAAAATTGCTTTAGCAGAACATCTGACAGAAGTGGGAGCAAAAATGTATGGTGCTTATTGGTGTGGTCACTGTCAAGACCAAAAGAAGTTGTTTGGTCAAGAAGCTGTTAGTAAACTTAATTATATTGAGTGCGATCCTAAAGGCAAAAACCCTCAACAAAGCTCATGTATCGCAGCCAATATTACTGCATATCCGACTTGGAAAATTAATGGTAAATCTTACGAAGGTACAGTTTCTTTAGAGGATTTAGCAAAATTTTCCGGTTATAAAGGTCTAGCTAATTTTAACAATCTTTAATACAGCAGGGAATAGGGAATAGGGAACAGGGAACAGGGAATATACAAATATTCCAGATCGTCAGTTGTACCTCATTAGTACGGAATCTGCTGTATAAGCGTAGGGACGCTACATGGAACGTCCCTACAGAAGATTTTGATTAATCATCATCAGAATCAGAAGGCAGAATTTTCTTCAGTAGTTTTGTTATGACGCTTCAACAATAACTTTCCTGCTGCTCCGAATACCAATAAACCAAAGATTGTACCTGGTTCAGGTACAGAATTAATTTCATAAATAGTAGTTGTACCACTAACTTCATTAGCTAATACTAACAAAGCTTTACCATTGGGACTATCTTCTGCACTAATAAATGTTAACCCCTCCGGTCCTAGATCCCCAGCAGTACCATCTTCAGGATCTCCAGAGAAGTTACGATTATTTGTGTAGCTAATAAACTTAGGCTCGAATGGATTACTAACATCGTAGGTCATAAAGCCACCAATCCTTTCTAAACCAATAAAGGCTAAAGTACTATTACCTACCATACCAATAGCTACACCTTCCGGTTCTGGGCCTTTATTATCACTGCGATTATCAAAATCATTATCATCATCATTGGAGTTGAAGAATTCAGGAAATAATTTAGCAGTTATTTGTTCAAAATCATCCCCACTGTCAAAAACCAAGCCTCCTGCTTCATCCCAAATAGAAAAAGAGCGACCACCGAAGACATATAGCTCATCAAAGTCTCTATCACCATCTGTATCACCAAGACTATTTGTAATTTCCAAACGTCCTATAGTTCCTTCTTGCCGGAGTATGTCAGCATCTGGGAAAGCATTTGGGTCTAGTGGCAGAGAGTTAGCTCGTAGTTCTACTTCTTCATCAAACCCACGATAAAAACGACTATCACCCTCATTAGCTGTCACTAAGTAAGTTTTTCCCCCTACTGTATAGCTAGCAATTTCATCTGGTTGGTACATCCCAAATACAGGATAATTTTCAATATTAATTTCACCGTCTTTATCGCTAGCATCTATTCCATTACCAGGTAGGCTATGATCTTTAAAACCAAGAGCAACTATATCTGTAAATGTAGCTGTTTCTATATCAAGTATACCTATAGCATTATTTTCCTGTAATGTTACCCAAGCTGTTGTTCCATCTTCAGAAATAGCGATCGCCTCCGGTTCCAAATCTTGGGCTACTGTTGCGCCAGGGCTAAATATTGTTGCGCCAGGGCCAAATATTCGCACACCTTCTGCTCGTAGTTCATCTACTTGAGCGTTAAAAGCCTGAAAACCTGCAACATTATGCGTGAGATTTTCTATGCCATGAGACAGATCGATGATACTAACAGAGCCTTCTGGATCTATATCGAAATTTAGATAACCTGTTGGTTCAGCTTCATTGGCCACCAGTAGTTTGGTGCCATCTGGTGTAAAGGTCAGCAGATCGGGTAAAGCACCCACTGTTATTTGATTTAATTTATTGCCTTTATTATCAAAGAATAAAACTTCTCCTGGATTTATGATTATCTCATCTTCAACAGCAACCGCAAATATACTGTTACTATAAGCAACACTATTGACACCACCAAAATTGCCAAATAGACTTAAATCTATAGTAAAATCCAGGATTGGAGCATAGGGGTTACTGATATTCAAAACATCTATTCCCACTATGTTATCGTTAACAACAAAAAGTCTTTCACTATTTGGATCAAAGGCTGTTATTCTTGCTGCACTATCATCAAATACGCCTGTAGCATAAGTACCTACTGGTGTGAAACTCAAACCAATAGCTTTACTTGGTGCTGCCATCAAGGCGAGCGCCATACTTGATTTTACAGTTACTTCAATGATTTTTTCTAATACATTAGTATTAGTATATTTACTTTTATCCTGATAGTTTTTCATTGATTATGTATCTCCTAACTAAACTAAATTATTCCGCTATATTCTAGATAATTTTTTTTTCCATCGTGCTATAGCTTTCACAGCTAGTATTTTTAGAGCAAAGAAAATATGTAAAAATTTTATCCATTTTCCTATTTTATTACTGATCTTTCTCTCAATATTAGTAAAGCTTAACGAGCTAAGATGTATTTATTTTGGTAATACAAAATAAAACTGTTAAAGGCAATACTTAATAGGGAGAGACTTTTCAGCTATCAGCTCTACTTATTAATAGTAAGAAAATATTCATATAGTCAAATTTAAGTGCTAAATCAGCTTACTACCTGATAAAAACACTTAAACTATACTTATAGAATATCAATCATTCTATAATTGATATGAAAATTTTCACTCAGTTATCCATGTTTTCATACCAATTTTATGTAAAATTACATAGAATTAGGTTTTATGCAAATTTTATGTAATTTTACATAATTATGAGATTTACTAACTTGTCTGTCTTAATCTCAAGTCAACTCTGATGAATTTGGTATGAGTACAAAAAACAACTCTGATTGATGTTTTATAAATAATTGCATTATTAGCTATAAAAATGCAATAGTTATGAGCAAACTTCATCAAATCTTCATATATTGTTGATTAATTCAAAGTAACCATCTTGAGTGGCTATTTACAAACAATGGTTGTATTAAGTCGATATAATGAGTGGCTGTATAGATCTGGCCTACAGCCCTCCAAAAATCTTGCTAGGATAGTATAAATATCTGTGGTGTTTTCAAAAAAGTGAGATTGAAGAAGGAGATAGGAGACAGGAGACAGGAGACAGGAGACAGGAGACAGGAGGAAAATTACATGGGGATTCGCTCCCCCAAGTAATGCGTGAACACCCCCGTTGACGGTGGGGTATTAAACCCACAAAGAAAATGATAAATATCCCTAACATTGATGGCCAAATAGTCAACAAAATCAGTCAAGTATTCTAAGTTTAGTAACTAGACTATTATTGGCAATTTATAGAAATAATACCATGTCTAATGTAGACCTCACTGGCCCAACCGGGATAGACCTGTGGAAAAATTACCTGATTAAAACTTTTGTTCGTGAATTTATTTGAGTTATATCCTTAAAGTTACAACTATCAACAATGGAGAAGTGGAGAAAATGTTACGCAAGCTTTTTGTGAAACTATCACTTTTTGGCATGGTCATGGCCTTGATCGGCTCTAGCTTAAAATCATCAGCATTAAACCCAAAGCTGTTAGCTAGCACTCCAGACCCAAGCACAATAGTTATTGCTGATATTTCTAATAATCCTTCAAAAAAGATTAAACGCTATCAACCCTTAGCAGACTACTTAGCAGAAAGACTAGGCCAATTTGGAGTCAAAGTAGGGGATGTAGAAATAGCTTCTGATTTACAAGAAATGGCCAATTATCTCAACTCAGGAGAAGTAGATATTTATTTTGATAGTCCCTACCCAGCAATGATTGTGAGCGATCGGTCTAATGCTAAACCAATTCTACGTCGTTGGAAAGGTGGTGTACCAGATTATTATACTGTCATTTTTACCATGAAGGATCGTGGGATTCAATCCTTAGAGGATCTAAAAAGTAAGATAGTTGGTTTTGATGAAGTTAGCTCTACTTCAGGATATATGTTACCTACTTCCTTGCTGATAGAAAATGATTTAAATCCTCAACAGAAGAAATCAGCTAGTTCGACAGTATCTGCTGATGAAGTAGGATTTGTTTTTACTGATGATGATGAAAATACTATCCAATGGGTAATTAGTGGAAAAGTTGCTGCTGGTGCAGTTGACATCGGTACTTTTATGGAAATTCCGGAAGCAAACCGACAAGCCATGATAGTTTTAGCAAAAAGTGAGAAAGTAGCTCGCCATGTAGTTTTAGTTAGACCTGACATGAAACCGGAAATACTTGAGGCCATCAAAGCTATTTTGATTAAAATGGATCAAACGGCAGAGGGACGAGAAGTCTTAGAGAAATTTGAAAAGACAGCCAAATTCGATGATTTTCCTCCAGAGTCAAGTATAGAAAGAATGCGAGAATTGTATGAACTTGTTCAAAACAGGTGAATTAGATGGGCTTATTCAGGGTTGGACAAGGGTCGCTAGCCACCAAGTTAACGCTAGCCATGACAGGTTTGGTTGTCATGGTAGTGGCCGGTGTCACTTGGTTATCCGTCCACCGTCAGCAACAAAATTTTCGTACTGAATTAGAAAAACAGGCGGAAATCTTACTCAATACTATATCCATAACAGTTAGAGATTCTCTGTACAAGCTAGATGCTGATTTTATGGAAGAAATCATGGAGCAGCTTGGAGAAGATGAAGTGCTGGCGGCTGGCCGTATTTATGAGAAAGATGGAAGAATAGTTGCTGATGCTTATGGTAAAGATGTTTTGGTTTACAATATTAAACCCGATGAATTTGGCCAGCGTCTACTGGAGAGCGATGAAACAATTTTTGAGTGGAAGTCTACTCAATTGCTTGCTGGTAAGGCAGTAGTCGTTGGGCGGAAAAGACTCGGAGCTGTGAGTGTAGGTTTGTCTATAACTCCTTTAAATCAAAAAATTGCTGCTGTGCGTAATCAAGGTCTTATAGTAGCAGCTATGGCTGCTACTGCAGGAACTTTTCTGGCATTGTTAATTAGTCGTTCTATTACTGAACCTCTAGAGGAAATGACTGTAGTTACTAAACGTCTCGCTTCTGGAGACTTAACTCAGAAGATGGAGATTTGTACTGGAGATGAATTAGCTGTATTGGCAAATTCTTTTAATAGCATGACTTATCAACTTAGAGAACTAATTCATAGCAAGGAGGAGCTAATTCGCAATTTAAAACAAAGAGCAGAAGATTTACGGCAAAGTGAGGCTAAAAATAGAGCACTGCTTGATGCTATCCCAGATGTAATTTTGCGATTCAGCAATAATGGGGTTTTTCTCTACTATAAACCTTCTAGAAAAAATGATTTACCTTGGTCTAGGGATAAATTAATAGGTAAAAAAGTTTTTGAAGTTTTGCCAGAAAATGCTGCAAAACAATATTTACAATATCTTGAGGAAGCGCTTCAAACAGGAGATATTAAAATATTTGAATATGAGTGGTTTGTCCATGGGCGACGTCATCATTTTGAAGCAAGAATATTGGCAAGTGGTCAAAATGAAGTTTTGGCTATTGTTCGAGATATTACAGAAAGTAAGTTAGCTAATATAGAGTTGCAACAAGCAAAAGAAGCTGCAGAAGGTGCTAACAAAGCCAAAAGTATGTTTCTTGCTAGTATGAGTCATGAGTTAAGAACACCTCTTAACGCTATTATTGGGTATAGCGATCTGCTGCGGGAAGAAGCTGAAGATTTAGGCCATGAAGAATTTATTCCAGACCTGGATCAAATTAAAACCTCTGGTTTACATCTGCTAACAATTATTCAAGACATCCTAGATATTTCTAAGGTAGAATCAGGGGAGATGACTATATATGAAGAAGAATTTGATATCTTGACTTTAATAAAAGAAGTCCAATCCATTGTGCAACCACTGATGAAGAAAAATGGTAATTCTTTTGAGATGCATTGTAGTAGCGAAATAGGGACTATGTTTGCTGACCGAACAAAAATTAAGCAAATCGTGATTAATCTATTGAGTAATGCTAGCAAGTTTACTCACGAAGGTATCATCACTTTAAAAGTAGTTCGCAAACACAATATAGAGCATAATGGAAATGGTAGTAGCAAATTGGAAATAGATCAGACATTAAATCAGATAATTTTCAGTGTAACTGATACTGGTATAGGTATGACTCCAGGGCAGATTGAAAAAGTTTTTCAGCCTTTTGTACAAGCTGATAACTCTACGACTCGTAAGTACGGTGGAACTGGTTTGGGGTTGTCTATCTGTCAAAAATTTTGTGAAATTATGGGTGGAAAAATTACGGTAACAAGTTCTGTTGGTGTTGGATCTACTTTTAGTATAAATTTACCAACTGTTGTCACATTAAAAACTGACCATATTTTAAGTTCAGAGCGGTCGTAATATTATGTCCGGTAGCATCGGTGTAATTGGATGGGGAGATGGGAACCACCCCTCGCCCCTCCCAGGAGGGGAATGTGGGGGGATGGGGGGGAAATATTTGGTAATGGTTGAAGATGGAACATTTTTTTATACCGAATTAAACGGATTTGATATTATTCATCTATCTTTTCATTTTCCTGATCAGAATTCTGATGTTCAATCCCCCATTCGTGCATTTCATCAATCATAGGTTTAAGACTTTTTCCGAGAGGAGTTAAAGAATATTCGACTTTTGGAGGAACCTGTAAATAAACTTCCCGATGAACAATACCATCTGCCTCCATTTCCCGCAATTGTTGGGTAAGCATTTTGTGAGTTACACCTTGTAAAGAACGATGAAGTTGATTGAAACGTTTGACCCCATCAAATAATTCTTTGAGAATCAAAAGTTTCCAACGTCCACCAATGACTTTGATCGCCATCTCTGCTGGGCAATTTTTCTTCTTATTTGTACTTTTAATTTTCATCTCAAATTGTTGCTTTCTTCAGTTTTTATATTAAAGTTACCAGTTTTTATGACAGCTACTCGACCGATATAAAAACCAATATTTTTGCTTTTGGTGACAACTACTTTAAAAATATCCCCACTCATAAAACCATAGGATTATTGGTGTCTAAGTTTAGGTTTGGTTCTAGGAAAACCATATTGATCAGTTCTACACATTTGTCTACTACCTCTACCCATAGTATCTTTTTGGGTACTATCTTACTTTAAAGTGCATACTATACATACTAACCTGACTTAAGCTAGATTATAAATGTCAAAACAAAATCTAAGTTATTAGCTTCTATAGATTTTGTATCCAGAGATTAATTCTATAGAGAAAAACACCATGAGTGAACCAATTATTGCAGATAACAAACCTGTCGTTTTAGAACTTGAAGCAAGTACTTACTATTGGTGTAAATGTGGTGCATCGAAAAAGCAACCATATTGTGATGGTTCCCATGCAGAAACTGAGTTTACTCCTATGGCATTTGAGTTAACAGAGAAAAAGAGTGTAGCACTTTGTAATTGTAAGTATACTAATAATCCTCCTTATTGTGATGGGACTCACGCTAAATTATAAATAAAATATTCATTTGTTAGTGTTGCATAATCAAACAATTATTTTGACTGAAAATTAACTTCTGCAAAATCACAATTATGCAACATTAGTTGGGAGTAATCAAACATAAATTATCAAATAATTTCAGTTATTCAACCTAGTTATATCATGTCCGGTAGCATCGGTCTTGTATAGCAAAGGTAAGGAAGAAGGAAGAAGGAAGAAGGAAGAAGAAAGAGGGAAGAGGGAAGAAGGCTACCCTCGCAAGAAAAAACCATCATTTCCTGTAGATATTCACCCTTGGGTTTACACAAACGATATAAACGGACATGATATTATTAATTTTTTTTATTAGTCAAAATTAATATTAGTAATTAAAGTTTAATTTTCACAAAAAAATCAAATTTTTCGGAGGTAGTAAGAATGATTTCTATACGAAAAGCTGAAGCAAGAGGGCACGCAAATTATGGTTGGCTAGATACTCATCATACATTTTCTTTTGCTAACTATTTTGACCGCGAATATATGGGGTTTCGCTCTCTGAGAGTAATTAATGAAGATAGAGTTTCTCCTAGTAATGGTTTCGGAACTCATGGACATCGAGATATGGAAATTATTACTTATGTTTTAGAAGGAGCATTAGAACATCAAGATAGTACAGGAAATGGTGCTGTACTTTATCCTGGAGAAGTACAACACATGAGTACGGGTACAGGAATTATGCACAGTGAATATAACTACTCAAAATCTGAGGAGGTTCACTTTTTACAAATTTGGTTACTACCAAATTATAGAGGTTTAAAACCAACATATAGTCAAGGTTATTTTGATATAGAAAAAAACTCTGGTAAATTAAATTTAATAGTTGCGAAAGATGGTAGAAATGGGGCACTAAAAATTAATCAGGATGTGGATTTATTTGCAGGTGTTTTGAAACAGGGCGATCGCTTTTCTTATTCTTTTGATGCTGAACGTTACGGATGGGTTCAAGTTGCTCGTGGGGAAATAGACCTTAATGATTTATCTTTAAAAGCAGGTGATGGTGCTGCTTTAAGCGAAATTAATGATGTTTATATTACAGCTAAGTCAGATGCAGAAATTCTTTTATTTGATTTAGCATAACTCAGGAGTCAGGAGTCAGGAGTCAGGAGTCAGAATTAATAAGTTGAATACCATTTTTGATGTCGTAAATTATCTTTTTTGTCAAAGAGATATTTCTTGGACGTGTTTTTTAATCACACTTATTATTCATAACATTCTTTTTTTTAAAGTGGTGTAATATCATGTCCGGATAATTAGTGATAAAAAAACTTTCTCCTTCTTCATTCTTTCTACCCTCCTGTCTCCTGTCTCCTGTCTCCTGACTCCTTCGTCGTTTATTTATAACTGTTCAACCGGACATGATATAATGTAATGTCCTGATAATTAGCGACAAAAAAACTTTTTTCTCCTGATATCAAGTCTCATTAATTAACCATAATAAAAATGTTTTCTCTGATAAATTTCTCCTTGTTCCCTGTTCCTTATTCCCTAAATTTTTTATTGTGAATATTCAAAGATATATAATATTATACCTTAAAACTTCTTCTTGTTCCCTCCTGACTCCTGACTCCTGACTCCTGACTTCTCCTGTTAACCAATTTCTCTCCTGTCCTAATAATTTGTCCTGCTAAAATAGCCGCTCCAAAACCATTATCAATATTCACAACACCTATTCCTGGTGCACAAGAATTTAACATTGTTAATAGTGGAGCTAAACCATCAAAATTAGCTCCATAACCTACACTTGTAGGTACTGCAATAACAGGACAATCTGCTAGACCTGCAACTACACTAGGCAAAGCACCTTCCATTCCTGCTACTACAATTAGTACATCTGCTTCTGCAATTAAATGTTTATTGCTTAATAAACGATGTATTCCTGCTACCCCTACATCCCAAAGTCGCTTTACAGAAAAACCACAAAGAGTAGCTGTAACTGCTGCTTCTTCTCCTACTTTTAAATCAGCAGTACCAGCACTGACAATTGTAATAATACCTTGATGTTTTGGAGTAGGAAAATCAGAAATAATTGCACAGATTTTTGCATCTCGATAATAATAAAGACCAGGAATTTTGTCCTGCAACTCTTCATAAATTTCTGGTTCAATTCTTGTTGCCATTACTACAGGATTATTTTTCCTCATTACCTCCATGATTTTCACAATTTGTTCTGGTTTTTTTCCTGGTCCCCAGATGACTTCAGGAAAACCTGTTCTGATATTTCTATGGTGGTCAATTTTGGCAAAATTTTCGACATTTTCAAAGTCAAAATTCTTGAGCTTTTCTAAAGCTGACTCTGGAGTTACATCTCCTGTAGAAATTGCTGTTAATAACTGCTTTAAATCTTCTGATTTCATTAGAATAAATAAATAAATAAGGGAGTAGGGAGTAGGGAGTAGGGGAGAAAGAT
The DNA here is from genome assembly GCF_010672695.1 of Okeania sp. SIO1H4. NCBI lineage: Bacteria > Bacillati > Cyanobacteriota > Cyanophyceae > Oscillatoriales > Microcoleaceae > Okeania > Okeania sp. SIO1H4. The sequence goes on along the minus strand of NZ_JAAHGB010000112.1, from coordinate 627 downwards.
TGTTGTTGGGTTGATCCTACGGATAAGCTACGAAGATCGTCCCTCAACCAAACCTACATCTATTGCAACATTTAAGATAAAATAGTCTACTACTAGACTGACTTATTGCTTTGAGCATTGTACCTAATAATCTGCAAAGTGCTGTAAATTAATAATTGATATATTAGACATCTCCAAAAATCAAAAATTAAAGCAATTATTATCTATAAATTGTCAATTATTTATCCCTGTTCCCTCTTTTCTTGAGATAATTTGTTTAGCTTTCTATTTCACCGAAAAAGTGGGTTTGAAGTCTCGCCCTTGTAGAGCGACTTTTTATTTGCAAGTGAATTGGGTAGTTGTGCATCGTAATGGTCGTGCATTGTCATTATTTTTGTTAGAAAGCATGACAGTGGGAACATCTTGCTCCCGTGCCAAGTATTCATTGTTTTTGTATACCATTACTATGCAAGACTACCTTTATTTTTAGTTATAGCAGTCGAAGGAAAGGTGAAGACAAATCATATCATGTCCGGTAGCATCGGTCTTGTATAGCAAAGGTAAGGAAGAAGGAAGAAGGAAGAAGGAAGAAGAAAGAGGGAAGAGGGAAGAAGGCTACCCTCGCAAGAAAAAACCATCATTTCCTGT
>NZ_JAAHGB010000111.1:0-14827 GCF_010672695.1 Okeania sp. SIO1H4 | reverse complement strand
TGGTAATTGGCTAAATTGAACAGATTTTTTGACAAAAAAGCCTTCTGGTCACAAGCTGACCATAAATAATGTGATTTGCTAATAACATGACGTTCAACTAGCTTCATACCTTAATTGTAGGTAATAATGACTCAATGGATAGACAACTGAACAAACTTACTCACTTTAGTTTTATAGCTATAGTTATGAGTAAGTTTGATGGAATGTATTAATCCTGATGAGAAATGCGTGCTTGTTCCTTAATAAAAGACTCTACAAGTGCCACATCTTCTTTGCTACCAATCACCAATGGTGTACGTTGATGTAGTTCATTTGCTACAACATCCAATATTTCTTCAGTACCCGTACTAGCTCTACCACCAGCTTGTTCAATTAAATAAGCCATAGGTGCTGATTCATATAATAGGCGTAATTTTCCTTCTGGCTTTTTCACTGTACCTGGGTATAAAAATACGCCTCCCTGGTATAAAATTCTATGAAAGTCTCCAACTAATGCACCACCATAACGGGCAGTATAACCTTCATGGCGATGAACATAGCGGATATAATCCCGCATAGAATCATCCCACTGCCAAAAGTTACCTTCGTTGACACTGTAGATTGGGCCATGTTCGGGGATTTTGATATTCTCATTGGCCAGAATAAACTCTCCCAAACTAGGGTCAAGAGTAAATGCGTGAACCCCAGTGCCAATTGAATATACTAGCATTGTGCTAGGGCCATATAGAATATAACCAGCAGCAATTTGTTTACGTCCACTTTGGAGTAAATCTTGAGCTAAACCATCTTCATCATTACCTTCTTGTTGGCGAACCGAGAATATAGACCCCACATTTAGATTTGTATCTAGATTAGAGGAGCCATCTAGAGGGTCATAAAGTAATGTATAGCGACCTATTGGACAGTTTTCTGGAATATAATAGGGTTTTTCCATTTCCTCGGATGCCAAGCGACATACAAGGCCACTTTGCTTAAATACCGAGATAAATACATCATTGGCATAGATATCCATCTTTTTGACGGATTCTCCCTGGACATTAACTGTGCCAGTAAACCCTAAAGCGTCTTCTACTAATCCAGCGCGGGTCAAACGACGAGCGATTAATTTGCCTGCTAAAGCAATTCGATTCATCAGGGCGCTGATATCTTGAGCATCTGGTGAGAACTGAAGTTGCTGTAGAACATGACGTGATAAGGTTGTACAATCACGATCTAATGCCTGTGTTTCCTCCAGACGAATGTGGAGGTTTTCCTGGGTATTGACCATAAGTATTTAGTTCCTCCATATTAATTAGCTCCAGTGGTGAATAGATGATTTGTAAAGGCTTTATCTTTACTTGGACTTCTACAGACTGGAGATGTCTAACGTTTATCTATCTTATTTAGGCTTGAGCAAGAGGAGGCTAAATTTTATATGAACTTTAGATAGTTAGTCGCTTTGTGAAGAGTAAAAAGCAAATTTTAAAAGTCAAAAGTTAAAAAGTTCTAAACGCTTCTATTTTTACACCCATCTCAAAAAAAAGTTTGTGTTATCTACTAAAGAAAATACAGTAATAACACAAATTTTATATTAGTTAGGAATAAGAATTAAAGGGTAATGTAAAATCTTATTCCTTAAAGATATCTTAACCCTGGTTTTTAAAATAAAAGCCCAATGCAACACCCAATAATGTTACTTGTGGGGCGATAATAATTGGTATCATTTCCCTAATAAATGACTTATCTGATTGTGGAGAAATAGATGCCAAACCAATCAGAAGATAAGTAATCCCTAACGAGCCACCAAAAAATACTAAAAGTTTTTCAGCAATATTTTTTCTGGTCTTCTCCTGTTCAATTTTTACCCATTTATATATGTGTTTTTTATTCTCAGGGCTTAAGTTTTTATCAGAGATATAATTCTGAATATAGCTGTCAACATCTAGTGTTTCTAGATTTTTTGTTTCTAGATTCTCTGGTATTCCTAGATAGAAAACATTATCTTGATTTTCATTTTATTCTGAATTAAATTGTTGGTTAGTTTTCATGAATAAATGAGGTTGGTAATTGCTAAAATTGACAATTTTTACCCGTCCCCAATATCACTATTAAGCAACTAACTACTAAGCTATTATCTGAAAACTACCTCTTTTACTGATTTATCAGAGTTCATAATTAGCACCGTAGAACCTTGCTTTATTTCCTTCTGAAAATACGCTTCAGTTGCAATAGCTTTCCGAAGTGCCTCATTTTGAGTAATACCTTGATTAGTAGCAAGAAATTCTAACATTTCAGCTACGTCTGTCGGTAAAGTTACAGACATACGCTTTGTAGGGGGACGAGATGCTTGAGCTGAGTTCTGTTTTGCCATTAATTAATTGCCCTTCTTTTACTGTTTTAAGTACATTGGGATGGTTTGTCTAATATTAGATTTGATGCTCCTCCAGGTATTCCCTTAACGTTTTTTTGATTTGATCTCCTCCAGGTTATCCGGTTCATAAACTGGGGTAGTTCTTCCAAAAAAATAGTTATAGAGATTTACCTTCAAGGGAGTTAACGCGATCTAATGGATAGAGAACCAATCAATGTGTTTAGCCAGCAAGAAAATTGGACTTCTCTATATAGGCTTAAATACAATATACACTAATTTTTTGTTTTTGTGGTGTTTTTTTTACACCAAAATGGTCTACTACAAAGAAAAAAAATTTTCTATAATTGAAATTCCTTTTAAGATTACTATTGTAGAGTCAACCAAGTATATTTAGGACTTACGCAAAGACACTATATAGAACCCCTAACCGTATCTTTGACATTGATTTTCCTTTCTACAACCGGAGCGATCGCGTTTCATGTGCGTCGTAAAGGGGAGCGGAGTCCTATCGCCCTTGAAACCATAATTTATTAGTTGAATAAAAAATCAAACGCATGGGCAAGCAACTCCTTATACTTTTATGATAACACAAAAATTGTGAAGATACAACCAGAAATCCTCTGAGATTTTTAGGATCTTAAGAAAATGAAAATGTTTGCGGTCTTCCACTAAGCAGAGGAGGTATAGATGGAAAGATTGAATGATGGGAGTAAGGGAGTATTTTTCAATCTTTTCTACTAAATTCGCGATTGCCCTCTACACTATTTTTGGTTGAATAAAAAATCATGCACATGGGCAAACAACCCCTTATAATTAAATTGTATCATCATTTTTTTGAAAATGCAACGACAAAACCTTCAAATATTTTTATGAGCTTCACAGAATGCAAATGCAAAAGTTAGTGCTACCTGAGATAACGATCTAACCAAATAATAAAAAATAAAATCAATTACCCCACAGAAATCATCTTTTTTAAGAGAAAGAATTAAATCTTGTACTGACATTCCCTGTCCTTAAAGCAGATAAGGAGTTACTTCACATATAATTGCCAAATTATCTAACTGACAAAACCATTTTAGCCCTCCTTTAATAACTTGATTTTCATACCCTTCCACATCTATTTTTAATAAGCTAGGTGAAAGATACTGTGGCCGATCAAAGAATATGGCATCAAGAGTTGAAACTTCTACTTTGTCTGCTGTTTGAGTTCCAGGTCTAGATAAAAAGGAATGGATCATGCGATTAGAGTTCGTTGATATATTTAGATTTAAATACCCTTGATGTTCACCTAAACCTTTTTGGTAGCACTCCACAAAAGATAAATAATTTATTTCACAGTTTTTTTTCAGCATCAAAAAATTATTTTTTTCTGGCTCAAAAGCAATAAATTTTTGCTGAGTATGATTTTTTTTGAAAGCTGCTGCTAAAAGAATAGTATTATTATCTGCCAGTATAAAAATTAATTTTGAATACCAGAAATCAGTAATTTTTAGACTAGGAATATTTAGTCATGTAAGAGGTCTTGGCGTATATTTAACTATTCTAATTATTGACCAAATAAAGCAAGTAGACCGAAGAACTATTACTATTGATCTTGAATCCCAAGATACAGTGACAAAAGATAGTGTTACTGTTGGTATCAATGCAGTTCTTTATTATCGAATTCGGGATCCCGAGAAAGCTTTAATTAGAGTTAAAGATTATAACTTTGCAACATCTCAAGCTGCTTTAACAACTTTGCGTAATATTATTGGGCAACATAAACTAGATGAACTGCTTCAGGAACGAGATAAAATTAACTCTAGAATTTGTGAAATAGTTGACGAAATTACAAATCCTTGGGGTATAGAAATTGAACGTATAGAAATAAAAAATCTGCAAATTCCTAAACCAATGCAGCGTGCAATGGCAAAAGAAGCTGAAGTGGCAAGAGAGAAAAGGGCGCGTATGATTAAGGCGGAATCTGACTATGAATCAACTATTAAACTAACACAAGCTGCACGAGAAATTGCTAAGTTTCCAGTAGCATTAGAACTACGTAGAATTCAGATGATTGCTGAGATCGGAACTGAACAAAATACTACTACTATTTTGATGATTCCATCTGATATTTTATCTTTGGCAAAAGATGTTTCTCAGCCTATTTCAAAAGATAAATAAAAACTATCCCAACCTCTGAACAAGCGGTTGTTTAATCTAACCTCTAAAATGCAAAGAAGTTGGGAAAAGCTTTCAAGTAAAGTAAGTATTAATATTAGACCTCTTGCAAAAGTTTTAATGAAATTAATTCAAGAGATAAAATCAACAATTCCCTGACCTCTGCAAGAAGTGTATTTATTATTCTATAGTGATTGATTGAGGACCTTCACTTTTGTCACTATTTACTTCTGTATTAGAGTTAGTAGTGGCAGTATAACCATTCTGCTTCTCAAGCCAACTTTTGACTGGATCGTCATTAAGATTTAGTCGGAACATACCAGAGAAAAAACCTCCAAAAAAGGCAACTGGTTGTTCAATTAGTTCTTTTACCACTGGGGTTAGTTCATCTAGAAACATAGACTCTTTCCTCTCGCTAAAGAATATTTATTTAATCAAACTAAATTTTTCCCTCGTATTCTAACGTACCGAATATGCAACTATCGTAGCTATCGCCTCAATTAAGTTAATTAGCTTTTAACAAAACTCGCGGAATTCCCCACGTTGGAAGAAGGTGGGGATGGATAGCGAGACGACAACTTGTGATGATTCGTGTTATAATAAACTTGGTTGCTGACCCGCATGACCGACTAAAAGGCTACCTTAATAAATGGTCTAATATCCTATTAGTTTTTAGACCTGGAGGTATACAAAGTAAAACGCGGATCTCAGGGAAGAGACTTGCCCCGGCAGGTTAGCCACAGTGCTGTAATTCCAAGGTAAGTATGTCGGAAAACTATACGTCTGCGGAAAGCAGATGTTTGCCTATGGACGCTCAGTAAGACCAATTCCAGCTTGCTGGTTGAGGCGTCGGCGAATGAAGCGGGAAGCCCGAAAGACAAATAAGACCGTTCCTGAATTGACCTGAGAATTGGAAGCCCCAACCTCAGCGAAGTAGGTTGGGGTACTTCACTAGCAATATCTACAAAGGTTGTGGACTGATAGAGTAACTGAGATCAGGAAGTAATCAACCTTCTACCTTCTGCTGTGATTAACTATTTTGGGCTACCTTGGCCTCCTGAGCAACCTGCTCAACCGGATCGTTGGCTAACTGTGTGATAACTTGCTCCGCTTGTGGCCCTCCTAATTTATGCAAAGCTTGTACGAGTCTATAACGCATTTGCCAATCACTATTGGTGGCAAAAGGTGTTAAGAAAGGGACAGCTTCTGGGTTTCCTAGTTCCCCTAAAGCACTAATAGCTATAGTCTGTATCAGTTCATTATCTGACTGGAGAGCATCTTTTAGTAAAGATAATGCTCTTGGTTCCCCCATTCCTCCTACTACTGCAACTATGCTCATTTTAACTAGCCATTCTGGAGTATTCTGGTAGACCTGTTGTAGGTCGTCAAAAGTTTCAGTAAGTTTTAATGCTCCTAAAGCATCTGCTGCTGCTGCTTGGACATCTGGTTCGGGATCGTTGAGCAGACAGTCTCGCAATATTTCTTGAGATATTGTTAAATTTTGTGTACCTAAGCTTGACATTTGGCTCACTGCAGCATATCTAACACGAGTATCTTGGTCTTTGATTGAAGTTTGAATTAATTCAAAAGCGGTAGCTAAATCTATTTGACGTAATTGATTAACTCCACGTAAGCGATCGCCTAGATCCTCTGATATTAGTAGTTGCTTAATTGAATCTGGGGTAACACTCATTGCCATAAATTTGATTTTTTTATTTTCCTGGATTATCTGAGCTATAAACTAGAGTAGATTTTTGATCCCCTGCCATAATTTATTTTTTCTAGAATCAAACTTACTCGCTTGCCATAGCTCTAATAATATCCCCACGAGTTAGTATACCAATCACTTTATCATTTTCATCTAATACTGGTAACCGATGAATATTCTGTTCGTGCATGAGTCTCGCTGCTGCTGAGAGTGATTTTTCTGGTGTAGTAGTTAGAGGGTCTTTAGTCATTACTTCTCCCACAGTTTCTCCTAAAGCTTTATGAATTTGTTTTTCATAACGAGCTGGATTTTCTAGAAAAATCACACTATCTAGCAACATAATATAGGGTGGAGGAGTGACTCCGCTTTCTTGCCACATCAAATCTGTTTCTGATACGATCCCGACTAATTTTTCCTGTTCATTGACTACAGGAAGACCACTAATGCGTTGTTCTGCCAAAATTTTAATTGCCTCTTTTAAAGGCATTTCTGGCTTAACAGAAATTGGATTATTACTCATCACATCTGCTACAGTTTTAGTCATGTTTACCTCAGATTTTGTTCTAGTTGGAATAACTATGAGAGCGTCAAAAAGTAAAAATTTTCCTTTTTAGTTTTGGCTTCAATAGTAATCATAAAAGAATATACAACATACCATAATTGCACTTTTCTCAAATCAAATCTTACAATGTAGCATAAAGCTATATTAAGAATTTTTGATTAATGTCAATATCTGAAGGCCAAAAACCAGAAGAAACTTCTCGCGATCGCTGTGTATTTGTCTGCCAAAATACGTCTTGTCTGCGCCACAATTCTCAAGAAGTCCTCAAAACCTTCATAGCTGAGACAGAAAATATAGTGGGTGTTAATATTCAGGCCAGCGGTTGTCTTGGTCAATGTAGCACTGGCCCTACAGTAAGAGTTACCCCTGATGAAATTTGGTATTACCGAGTCAAACCTGATAATGTCCCAAAAATAGTTACAAAACATTTTCAGGGGAATAAACCTGTAGATGATATGCTTAATCCTAGAATTCATCCTCGTTTTTGCTGATTGATATCCTCGCTATTGCTCAACCATAGAGGATTACTATCTATGAATTAAACAACCTAAGCTGCTCAAAAGACTCAAGGCAGGTTGACGCTTCACTGGAATCAGCTACTTTTTTACGAGTAGACTTAAGTTTCCTCTGCACTCGTTGATTAACTGTGTCCGAGTATCCCCCTGCCACTGCCTCCTGCAGAGGAGCTGCTCTTTCAAATAATGAGAACTGAACAGGATTATCTGATACTTCTTTGACTGGCCTAACCTTAGTTATCAGTTCAGATACAATTTCAGAAATAGGAGTATATTGCTCAAGCACAGAAGTATCTGTTTTGTGCTCTACTGACTACCGCCTACTCCCTGCTTATAAATATTAAATTAATTTTGCACAGGTACTTACTTCACAATTGAGAACATCCATTCTTTAATTAATTTGTTAACTTGTTCTGGTACTTCATCATGGGGGCAATGACCTGCCTCTAAAAAGTATTCTGTTAACTGAGGATAATACTTACGAAACTGGGCACTTCTACTTTGAGTATTTATCCAAGGATCTGCTTTTCCCCATAGCATGAGTAAGGAACAGTTTAACTGACCTAACAACACATCCACTTTTTCGCCAGATGGAGTTTTGAATATAGAAGCAAAGACTTTAGCTGCACCAGGATCGCAAGAAGGCCGATATATATCTTCTATTAGTTGGTCTGTAACAGCACTTTGGTCTAAATAAACCTTCTGTAGTGTTTTTCTGATAGTGCTACGTCGTCGCGTCCATTGAAATAATAAAAAACTAGGCCAATCTTGTAAGAGTAACCACTTTATACTTTGAGAAATAACTTTTCTCCACAAGGGAGGTTTGGCAGTAGGCTGAGATTCACTAAAAGGTCCAGCACTGTTCAGTAATATTAAACCTGCTGTAGAATTTGGATATTGAGCTGCCACACACAATGCTGCATAACCTCCCAGAGAATTTCCTGCTAATACCACAGGTTTACCAATTACTTCAGTAATAAAGTCATTTAGTTGTTCTCTCCATAGCTGACCACTATATTGCCAGTTTGCTTTTGTTGAACGTCCAAATCCTAGCAAATCGATCGCCCAAACCTGAAAAAACTGGCTCAGATATGCAATATTTTTGCGCCAATGGTCTGTTGATGCTCCAAAGCCATGTATTAATAATATGGGTGGTGTTGTGGGATCGGACTTACCTGCACATACATAGTAGATAGACTGATCCCGCCATTGCCAATAACTGCCAGGAACTGAAGTTGTGGTAGAGGCTGATGTAGTTAACATATATCAAAATATAAAATTTTATTAAGTTGCATTAAATATTGTATCAAAATTAAGGTGGGATCAAATTATTTCTAAAATATTTCTCGTCAGCGATAAAAATGTATTAAAAAAAATCTAGGCCAAAAATCAAGAAACCTAAGTAGATATTAGATACTTTAAGTAGAAAATATATAAAGAATTTCCACTAATTTTGCTTAGGTACTTTATTTTTCTTAAGAGTTTTGATACTATAAAAATATCAAAGCAGGGATGCTGATTAAAGAAAAAATTTTTAATTGTACGAGGAGATTGACAAAGGTTTACTAAGAAAAGCTAGGGAGTTTTTTCAGTGATTGCTATCTCATCACGTCCACGTCTAATAAGTCAAAACTGGGTGACAATTAGCTTTGCTTCTACCCTATATTTGTGTCCTATTCTTGATCTTTTACTGGCAGATGTTCCTAAACATTGGCATCCAGAACTACGACTAGGATTACAAGAAGCGTTGGTAAATTCTGCAAAGCATGGCAATAATTTAGACCCCAATAAGAAAGTTTTCGTCCGTTTTTCAATTGTACAAGACCAGTATTGGTGGGTGATTTCAGATCAAGGTCTGGGTTTTAAACCACCTTGTAAATCAAACCAAAATCATAGGCAAACTGCTACCTATTCCCCAGAAGATTATTGTGATGATGAAAAAGAATGTGGTCGAGGCATATACATCATCTACCAAGTTTTTGATTATGTTGAATGGAACTCCAAGGGTACAGAGTTAATGCTATGCAAAAGAGTAAGAAATAACTCTAGATTACCCTTGGTTATGTGAAGAATTTAAGTTAACTTCAACTGATTAATCCTTCTTCACTCCATGAGTTGGACATGGGGGAGCTGAGATAGATCGATCTAACCAGCTAGTAGCTTGTTTGAGACGTTCGATCGCTTCAGTTGGTTGCGCCTTAATTAGAAAAACGAGGGCAGCTACAGTTAGCTCTAATGCACGGACTTGGCGATTAGACTTAAGTCGATGCCAGTCTCTTTCTGGTATAGCAAGTCTTTGGGCTAAAGCTTGAGCTAGTTCTAATGTACTATACTCCTGTAAATCTCTTTTGTGAGTTGCAGTTGCAGAAGCTGAGTTAGAGTTAAGCATATTTTCCTAGATTAATGTTTTCAGGTAGAACTTACTATACTTAAGTATGCCAGCATGAATCCTCCTCCAGAACATTCTGAGAAAAAAATAAATGATGGGTGCTCAAATTCTGCACCAGTTGATGGGGAGTCAGAAGTTTCAGAGACTGATTTTGCACAAGCACTAGCAGAGGTAGAGCGTTCCTTTGCTGCTGTGAAAGAACGTTACTCTCAAGTTCAGTATTATCAGAGGCGAAAAGCAGAATTAAAGCATCGCTTAGAAGAAGTACGACCGGAAGTACGTCGCCAAAAAACTAATGAATTACGAGAAGAGTTACAACGGATACAGACAGAATTAGAAACAATAGAATTAAACCTAGAGAGTAGTTTATTTGGTTGGAATAGCATAAAAGAACCATTTTGGCAAGCTGTGAGATTTGGCGGTTTAGGAATTGCGATCGGCTGGCTATTAAAATCTTGTGCTGGATGATGTCAGATCTATTTTTAAGGATTGAGAAAGAAACCTCGAACGCTATTGCAAAAACCTGTTTCTATAAATTGTAAAGCTTGATAAATTAGTTGTTGAACCGGATGTTGCTTCTCAATAGTATTTTCTGCCATCTCCCACTGAAAATAGAAAGAGCGCAGAAAATTTTGGATATTTCTATAAGCACATAGTTGTTTAATCGGACTTGTCAGTATTTTTCGCCAAGGATACTTTTCAAAGTTATCCCAAATCAAAAGACCCGATGGACGGCGCTCAATTTCAATCAAGATATCTAACCAATAATTTATTTGCTCAATGCTAAGTGTATTCTGTTGGCAAATTTTGACAGCAGCTCTAGCTAGTCTCTCCTCTTCAGAATGAAGATAAACTGATGGTACTGGTTGGTGAAGTTTGGTCGCGATCGCTTTTAACAATCTCATCAAATCTGAATTGTTAAGAGTTGTTAATTTGTGTAATGTATCCTTTCTGATATTGGCTATTCTGTTGTGTAATTGAGCTATACTGACACTACCGAATAAATACTGAAACTATCTTGATTTTTCTCCTTTCTTCCCTCCTGTTTGCGGAGCATTCCCTAGGAAATTCTGACTCCTGACTCCTGAGTCCTCGCTAAGTTATTTATAAGTATTCAACCGAACATTATATTACAGGAATATCTGTTTGCTTTTTGGCTAAAATTGCCACATATTCTAGAGGTTTACCGTTAAAAAAACGACGATGGAGATAAGATTTTGTGCAATGTATTTTTAAGTAATCTTTTTCCACTGCCTGACGGTAAAAATTAACAAATTCCGGACAATTATCCTCACATTCATAGCTAGTTTTTGCAATATTGAATAACACCCAACCTTGATTTTTAATTAAATTCACTCCTGTAGCAAAAGCTTTGATCGGAATATGTCCCTCACTCAAAGCAGAACAACAAACAAAACCATTTAACTTTTTCTCGTTCAGAAAATCGCGAGTTGATTTTGATAATTGAGTAAGGTCTTCCACAAAATAATTTTCATAAACTCCTGGAAAATCTCTGCGAGTAGCTTCAGCAGCTTCCGGAACAATATCAATACCAATAATAGATGTTACTCCTAATTTAGTAATAGCTTTACCAAATAACCCGCTCCCCGCTCCTAACTCTAATAGTTTCAAATCTTTGACAGATTCACCACTATTTTTTAAATTTTCAGTTAGTAGAGTAGCTATAACTTCGGGCGATCGATAGTGCAGTTTCTCTAAAGCTAGATAGTTATAGAGTCCAGGAATGCGATAAACTTCTGCATAATCATGGAGTTTTAAGCGACGCTCTCGCCCATTTTCTGTAATGAAAAAATATTCTTCATTAATTGGTAAATTTTCGATGTTATCGGGTAAGCGAATTTGAAAGTTCGTTGACATTTTGTTAATAATTTTATTAGGAATTCTGACTTCTGGCTTCCTTAACCTCTTGGAATTGCCAAGGCTTTACCATTATCGCTCGCTCTAATATACAACAGAAAAGGAACGGCAATTTTTACCCAATCTTGAGGTTGAATATACTTAGCTGCTTTTTCCGATCCATAAACTGTTTCTAAAGTATCGGTATGGATGGTTCCCGGCCACAGAGAAACGGCTGCCATACCTGGAGGTAATTCTTGTGATAGTGCTTTGGTCAATCCTTCGATCGCCCATTTACTAGCACAATAAGGCGCAGCGTTAGCAGTAGTGTAACGTCCCCAACCTGCACTAAAATTAACAATTACTCCTTGACTTTTAGCCACCATTTGTGGTAAAAAATGCCGGAGAACATTAGCCACTCCTTTGATATTGATATCAATAACGCGGTCGAAAATTTGCCCTTCTATTTCCCACAAGGGTGCAAGTTCGTGTACGATGCCAGCATTATTAATAATTAAGTCTGGAGGATCATATTTTGAGCTTATTACTTGACTCCAATTTTTGACTTGCATTTCATCAGCAATATCGACTGCCGTAAAATGATGGGGTTCGCCAAATTTTTGTTCCAAGGAGGCGATCGCTTCCTTATTCAAAGAACAACCAATAACAGTATGACCCAATTGAATAAAAGCTTCGGTCATGGCGCGACCAAGACCCCGACTGACACCAGTAATCAGAATTAACTTAGACATAATTATCCTTAAGGAGCAATACAGAAATCACTGCTTCATAAAACCGATATAAAACGTCTCTCTTGGTGCGCATTCCCTTGCGCCTGTCGGCGACGCGGGGTCGCACCGCATAATGTGACATTTTACTGTGTACGGACGTTTTCGCTACGCGACATTAAACGCGGAGCGACATGAAACGCATTAATGCTCAAGCAACGTCCCTACCTGCTTCAACTGAGGCAAGTGCTTCGAGTTTAGACGAACAAACATTCGTTGTCTTTAGCTTTCTACATATCACTTTTAGTAAAGTTTCAATTCCCACACCTTGATGGCGGAGCGGCTCCAGGGTTGATATATCAAGAGAGCGCAAGTCTCCAAGAAGTTGGACTTTTTCTCGATAGACATCTCTGTGTGAAGAATTTAGGTAGACATGAATTGGATGGAAGATAAGCACTTTCAACCCTGGCTCCGACAAATCTAAGAATTCTGCTGAGTTCAGACTTAACTGACGTTCTAAGTGTAGGTTATCAGTCCACCAAACTGGTATTCGCAAGAGATCTCCATAAGCTCTGTTGATTTCAAGATTTGCATGAAAAGGTAAAAAGATCGAAGAATCATAAATAACTCCCTGCTTTGGCAAAAGATCGTATAACCCATAGTCCCAAAACATTCTGTGAGAGCGAAATCCTTTGGTATTTGGAAAATCAAACAGAAGTTCGTTAATCAGCTTTTCTGCTTCAGGTGTCACACCTCCACAAGTTCTGAAGTCAGGGTGAATTCCCGTTTCAATAAAGTCAGGGATGTCAAACCCCACCTTATTTGTGAAAAACATCGTGGCTTCTAAATCGTAGTCGGCAAGTATGCTGCACACATACTCTAGTACGAAATCAGGAGCCCAGTCTGTATCAAACGTAAGTGCAACTGTCATAAGGTGATTATCAAAAATGAATTTACCAGGGGAATTGAGTAAGTTATTGAGAGCGTGTAACTGTACAGAAATTAATTGGAATGACTATAACTTTCAGGACTTACGCATGAAATACGAAAAACTAAGATTTGAGATTGCTTGCCCTTAGGTCGCAATGACGAAAATACCTTGTAGTGCGTAAGTCGTAACTTTGATACTTAAGGCTTAATACAGAAATCACTATACCAATAGCTCATTGGTTTAACCCAAAAACGCTTGGCATAACCTTCACTCACCGCTTCACTACTTTCTCTATAAAGCAGAGATGGGGAATTGTCAACTACATAAAATGTATGACCTTGCTCATCTTGATAGATTGGATTTTCTATTTTAGTTGCACGAGTACCTTGAATTGCTCTGCCAGTATCTGCTGCTGCATCAATAATCCAACCTGTAGATTTCATGGAATCAAGCATTTCAAAAGTAACAATCGGTGCATCTCCTTGAGCAATTTCTACCGTATTGATAAATATATCATAGTCTTTAAATTCTTGGTGCATTAGATCGATATTACTCCGACGACGCAATACAGGTTCAATTCCTTTACTGGCTAAATATTTCAAGACTCCATAAGCGACATTTCCCGAACCGAATACTGCTACTCGATCGCTCTGGGTAATTCCGCCTCGCAACATAATAGCTTGCATCATCGAGCAATAACCTGCTAATATACTATTTTTATGGGTAATATCTCGTGGAATATTCAGAGTTTCTGTTTTTCCTTGAGTAACGCGAATAGATATGGAATTCGTAACATCAAATAGTCGGATCTTTTTGGGTTCAGCGCAGTATTCTCTAAAATGTCTTCCTGATGCACCAAAGGGATGAATCCAACCTGCCAGAGTTTGATTTTCTCTAAAGTATTGATAATCTTGGGGTTGAGGAACCTTAATACAGTAAATTACATCTGCCCAAGCAAATAGACTTTCGCGAGAATAACCAGCACCTTCTCCATAAGCTGCATCGGGAATATCTAAAGTTTCCCCATAAGCTCGTTCAAATCTGCGTTCATCCTCTGGACTACAGTAGGATAAATGTTGTGGTAATAAACCGACTCTTTTTTCGTTGGTGAAACTGGGTTTAATGTAGGCTATTTTCATTGATGTTCTTCAGGTATTAACTAGCTATTAGCTTTTAGCATTCAGCTATCAACTTGTAGGTGCTTGCTGGCCATTTCCTCTAGTTGGGTTTAAATCCCCTGTTTCTATAAATCGGAAGGTTTAGGAGGGATTGAAATCCCCTCTCAGTCTAGGAATGCTTCGCAAACGCGCACATTTACTGCTGACTGCTGGTTGCTTATTTAAAATTCTTGGTGTTGAAAATTTCTTCTTCCTACAAAGAAGTTCCAATCAACATACCCTGAGTTGAGCTTTCTATTGCCTAGTGCTGGATCGAAAGCTGTTCTCCCGTGCAAAATTCTAAAATTTTGGAAGAGCAGACAGTTATGCGATTTCAACTGATCTCAAATCCGGTAGCATCGGAGTAATTAAACCTGAATTTTCGGCCACCAATGGTACTGGGTTATAGCCTTGATTGCAAATTGCTGTGTTAAAAGAACTTGACAACGCTCAAACAGAATTTCTTCTAACTC
>NZ_JAAHGB010000110.1:0-15580 GCF_010672695.1 Okeania sp. SIO1H4 | reverse complement strand
CTTTTAATCCCCTTTGATAATGAGACTTTTTGTGAGGATTAAGGTTAATTATCTGTTGAACAATATCAACTAAATAGTCCCAGGCAATTCCCCAAAGATAACCATATATACCAAGCCAAAATTCACTATGTCTTCTATCTCTTCGCGAGGTCTCTGTTAATCGGGCAATATAATTTTGATACCCGGATTTTTTGATGAGTTTACCTTGATAAAATGAAGCTGTATAAGCAATAGCTATGAGTAAAATCAAATTGGTCAGACGTTGCGTATTAGCTCGACTACCCTCTAGATTGTATCCCCCTGTTTTACAATCTTTAAACATAGCCTCAATGCCCATTCGAGAGCGATAAATTTTTATAACTTCATCTAAATTATCAATATTTGTCAATAAATACCAAGGTTCTGTCTTGAGTGCGTCTTTCATTCCGAGGAAACCTCGGAATTACGCACTCGCTTTTTCCACCTTCTGATTATATTTACCTTTCCAGTATGCTGCTAAATTAAATCTGCCAAAACCTTTTTTTTGAGTAATATTGATATTACTCAAAAAAAAGGTTTTGGTTCCGGGATATATTGGTAAAGAACTCAATTGGTGATAATTTTTTCCAGGTTTCCTATAGTAAGTATTCATTTTTTGTCTGAAAATAAAATAATTTTTTTGAGGTGATTTTTGATTTTTCAGCCAGTGAGATAAGTCTACACCATGGAATTCTCGATCTCCAATAACCACTAACTCATATTTTTTTAATAAACGTAAAACTGGTCTAATCAGCGCTTTCTGTTCTGCTAAATTACTACTACCTTTTTTCTCCAAAACTTGCCAATAAATAGGTAAAGCTCGTTTTTTGTAGATCGCCCCTATGAAAAAAATATTATGATGAGGTAATTGTGTTCTATCTATAGTTAAGATTAATCGACTACCTGGAGAAAATTCCCTACTAATAATCATCATTATAATGGGGAACCAAAACAAAGGAAGACTCAAAGAAAATAATGTTAAAAATCTTTGTATATGTTTTCGACGGCTTTCATATTTAATAGGCAAAGGAAAACAAGCTGCCAGCCTTTCTATTTTGACAGTTTTTTGGACGGTAATTAACCTTGCCTAAAATTTTTAAAGTTTGAACTTGAGTATTGGTCAAAGATTGTTTAAAATGTGACTCATACAATGATAAAAATTGCATTCGGTCGGTCTATTGATGTAAGTGGACCGACTTTTTTTACCATAAAATGTGACTTATGGCTATCATTAACAATTGACATAAAAATCAACTTTAAAAAAGGGGGGGTGTGGGTTCGCGTTGGCGGAGCAAGTGCGGCAGCTATATCGCAAACCCGCATCACTACTAAAAATAATTATCATTCTCATCAAAACCGTCAAATTTTGACAGAGTGGATATCCTTTAAATCCTGATCATACAATAGTTTTGAAGGGCTTGTCACCCCGTGAGCAAACGATGCTACCGGACATGATATGAGCCTTTATCTAGCAATAGTTTAGAGCTGCTTGTCACCCCGTGAGCTTTTAAACCCTTATCCCACAATACCTTTGAGGTACTCACCCCATGAGCATTCACACACTTTGCTGATGCACTACCGTCATTTTTACACCTCTTGTTGGTGATAAGCCAAAGCCTCTTCTTTTTAATTTTTCAGGTTTTTGTTCCTTTAACATTAATTGATGTTGAGAGAGAATGGTAGCAATCACTAACTTCATTTCAAATTGTGCTAATACTTCTCCTATACAACGACGACTACCACCACCAAAAGGAATGAATTGGAAAGGACTATATTTACGTTCTAAAAATCGCTCTGGTATAAATTGTTCATGATTAGGATAAATATCTTCGCGGTGATGAGTTAAATATATACAACCAAAAATAATATCTCTTGGCTTAATCGTATATCCTGAAATATTAACGACCTCTTGAGCCATCCTTGGAAAGGTTGTCATGGCAGCAGGACAAATCCTAAGAGTTTCATTGCAAACAGCAGTGAGATAAGGCAAACGAAAAACTTCCATTGAAGTAGCTGTAGAAGAAAGTGTATTTAATTCTGCTAGCAATTTTTCCAGCACTTGTGGAGTACGATGAAGCCAGTATAAAGCCCAAGCCATGGATGAAGCAGTTGTTTCATGTCCAGCAATTAATAAAGTTATTAATTCATCTCGTAATTCTTTTTCTGTCATTGCTTGTCCATCTTCGTATCTTGCCGACATTAAGAGAGACAATACATCAGAGTGTTTAAAATTGGGACGATCGCGACGGTAATTGATTTCAGCATAGATGAGGTTATTTATTTCTTCTCGTATACGGATAAACTTTCCCCAGGGACTCCAGTTTCCCCAGTCTTTTTGTAAGGAAGGAAAAAAGAATAAAGAAGAAGTGAAAGGAGAAGCAAAAATCTCAGTAAACTTTTTCAGTAGTGCTATTAGTTTTTGATAGCGTTCTCCTTCAATAATTCCAAAAACTGCTTGCGCTATCACTTTTAATGAGATCTCTTGCATAATTTCCGTAGCTAAAAATGGATGGTTAATAGGTAAATTTTTCATCACATCTTCAGTAATCCGCCGAATTAATATTCCATATGCTTCGAGACGTTCTCCATGAAAGGATGGCATTATTAACTGACGACGTTGGCGATGGATATCGCCTTCTGTTGTAACTAGAGCATTATTTCCAACGAATTGTTCAAAAACAATAGCATTTAAGTTTCCAGGAGCAGTAAATTCTTTTCGATCATGAGTAAAAATATACTCTAATATTTTCGGATCGATAACAAACAAGGTATCACCATCACCTATAGGAAGAGGTTTAGCAATAAAAATATCAGGAAAACTCTTGATGTTTGCTTCCAGATAATCAACAGGGTTTAGGAACCATTGTAAAGTTTGTAAGATGATGGGCCTTTTCTCACAAGGAATATTTCTAACTAAGTTATCTGTTACACTCATTTTTCAAAATAAAAAACTAAAAATCGGCATTTGTGATTTTGGCTGTGATTTTCTGGAAATGGTGATTACCTAAATCCTAATTAAAAAGCATTTTATATTTTACAAATTTAGATTTCATAGCTTGATTCAGCAACGCCGATGAATCAAGGGATGAATCTTTTGGAGTCAGGTAAACTCAATCTTTATAATTTCTCTTTCTCCAAGCCTACAATTCATCCCGCATATGCAACGCCTGATTCATCAACGCCTAAAAATCAATCTACTATTGTACGCTTATCAAAACTTTAGAGTATGTGTAATTAATTTTGAATAACTACTTATCTATTTACTAAAGTGATAAAATTTTGTACCCCATTAACTCCGAAACTGCTGTAATCGCAGATTGTCAAATCAGGTTTGAAGAGGTTTCCTGTTTATTTTACTTCTCCTAGAGTAACGAAAGAGAGCTATATTAATCCCAAAAATTAATAGACCCAATATCGAACTACTTTCAGGGACTGGAGTTGCTTCATTAGTAGACTTGAACCTAATGATTTCTCCTAATTCAGAGAAAGGGCCATTATTGGCAACATAGATAGCATTATCAGCTCCAACTGTGATGGCAGTTGGCAAGATTAATTGATCGCCACCAATGTTTCTTCTGGTTCCATCAGAGCTTATCTGAATAAGAGCACCAACAGGATTACCTGTCAATAGAGATTGAGCTGCATATTCTAAAACATACAAATTTCCTTGGTTATCAAAAGCAAGATCGATAATTTGTGTAAAGCCTTCAAGATAAACCTCTGGTTCATTACCAGGGACAACGCGGAATATACGAGCACCATCGTCTGGAAAAGGAAAACCAGTAAGCTCACCGACGTAGAAAGCGCCATCTGGGCCATTAGTAATTGAAGTTGGTACAGATTGTACGGGAATTTCTAATCCTGAGAAAGGATTAATTGCAATTATCTCTTCAAATACTGCTTCTAATGCAGTTTCATTCTCGCTAAGGTCAACACTAAGTAAATCATTTGCTCCTGCATCAATAATAAAAGCAATATTATCCTCAATCAAAAGACTGTAGGGATTACTAATAATATCAGTTTGGTCTGGATTATTGAGAAGTTCATAGTTTGATAGATCGGAAAGTTTTGTCCAAGTTCCTTGATTGAAATCCAGACTAATCAAAGAGCCAAAATCAGGAACTCCTACTATAGGATCGCGATTAGCTGGATTGGTAGCAAAACCAACAACAACATAGCCTAAACCATTTGAATCGAAAGCTATATCATTAGCTCCATTTGCTTCACTTCCATCAGGTAATGCTAAAGAAGGTAAACCAGTAATTACTTGCTCTTGCACTCCATCTTTAATTCTGGTGATAGCACTTGTTGGACCATAACATATCTCTGCTCCTTGTACACTCGGAGATGGAACACAAGGTCCTGGTCCACCTTTACCTGCCTCTGTAACATAGAGTGCATCGTCTGGACCAAAAGCTAGACCTGATGGATTATCCAGACCACTAGCAAATATACTACTTGTAAACGTTATTGATTGTGCTGCTTCTGGAAAACCTAGCATTACGAATAATGAGGTAGCAGCAGTTATTGATATTTTTTTCAACATTCTTAATTCACCTAGAAAAATCGGGAAGCTTGGAAACCTCGGTATTTTAATCAGAGTCATAAAAGCAACACGAGCGACTTTAGTTGCTGTTTCCTTACAGACCGGGGATTATTCCCAAATACCCCTAACTGGAGTAACTTTTGCCTTTGGGATAGGGGAACAGTCTACTTATATAAGTAAGAGTTCTTGACTTTTTTGACTAGTTTTTACAGTTTATAACTGTACTAAATTTTATCGAGAAAATCAAGACATTTTTGTAGCTTTTCAGATAGTGTTGGAAGATTAGTGTCACTTAACATTGTTGTCCTATCACCTGGAACCCATATAACTTCAACTGGTTCAGTTGAAAAGTTATTCCAGTCATAAGACCAATCTTTGATTTCTTCAGCGTTTAGATCCCTCGCTGATTGAGGAATATCTTGCATCCCCCGAAATAGAGTAATGCGATCTGAATAAGTTTCCTGAGGGTTATACCTTAAAAGAGCTATGAGGTTTCCCCTACGGACTTCCATTAAACCTTTTGCCATTAAACGGTTAGCAACAGGGTCTAGTAGTGTAAATGTATTTGTGTTGGCTATCAAATTATCCAATTGTTCATCTAGACTACTTATTTGCGTGAGTTCATCATAGGATGTTAACAACGGATTGTCATTAGGTCTTACTTGAGAAGCTCTTGTAGCAATTTTGATGAGCATTTGTGCATCATCGTCAATATCTTCATCAACTACTAGTGGATAATTATCACGAAGAGGGCCACTAATTCCTAAAATAGCGAGTAGTGCTATTTTATGACCTTGCTTAGTTAACTGTAGAGCCATTTCAAATGTGACATAGCCACCAAAACAATGACCTACTAGGATATAAGGCCCTTCTGGTTGAACACTTTGTATTGCCTTAATATATTTAGCTGCCATTTCCTCAACTCTAGTTTGAGGAGTTTGTATGCCATCAAGACCTTGTGCTTGCAGGACATAAAATGGGCGGTCTGGTTTAAGAAGACGGGCTAAATCTTGTAAGTAAAGAACATTACCACCTGCACCTGGAACACAGAATATAGGTGTTTTTGAACCATGGGAATGAATCTTGACTAAAGAGTCCCACTCTGATGAAGAACTTGGTCTGGAAAGAATTGCAGCCAGCGTTTCAATAGTTGGATTTCTAACAAGCATGGCTAGGGGTAGATTTTTGCTAAATTGTGCTTGTATCTGAGCCATCAAGCGTACCGCTAAAAGAGAATGACCGCCAAGATCAAAGAAGTTATCACGAACACCGATATGTTGTATTTCTAAGACATCCCTCCAGATAGCCAGTAATTGCTCTTCTATCGGTGTAATTGCAGGATAGTAAGCTTCTTTTCGTTGAATTTTAGATGAATCAATTATTGGTAGTGCTTTACGATCTATTTTGCCATTTGGTGTTAATGGTAATGTGTCAAGATGTACAAAAACATTCGGTATCATGTACTCTGGTAATTTATGTTTGAGAAAACTTCGTAAATTGGTGATTTCAGATTCTTTTTCTTGATCGTAAACTACGTAAGCTACTAAAGTTTTACGATCGGGAATATCCTCTCTTGCCATGACTACAGCTTGCTCAATTTGGGGATGGGTGTTAAGCACAGCTTCAATTTCCCCTAGTTCAATTCGGAAACCACGAATTTTTACTTGGTTGTCAATTCGACCTAAAAATTCGATGTTGCCATCATTGAGGTAACGAGCTAGATCGCCAGTTTTGTAAAGGCAAGATGACTCATGATTAAAAGGGTTAAGGATGAACTTTTCACCAGTCAATTGAGGACGATTGAGATATCCTCGAGCTAAACCGTCACCACCAATATATAATTCGCCAGGAACACCAGCGGGTAGTAACTTTAGGTTTGAGTCTAAAATATAAATCTGCGTATTAGCAATTGGACGACCAATTGTTTCTAGTCCTTCGCTACTTCTGAGAGCAAATGTAGAATAGGTAGTTGCTTCTGATGGACCATACAAATCAAAAACAGACTTAATTGTGTCTTGCTTATACAGTTCTTTGACTAGCGATGTGTGCAGAGGTTCACCAGCTAAATTTACTGTTTTAACTGATTCTGGTATCCCATCAACTTTGAGTAACTCAGCTATGACTGAAGGAACAGTATTGATAAGAGTAATGTCTTTTGCTACAGGTAAATTAGTTATCTCTAGGGCATTTTCAGCAAGAATAGATTTACCTCCCCAACACAAAGCAACAAACAATTCAAAGACTGAAAGATCAAAGCAGATAGAAGTAGAAGCTAAAACACCTGCAAGAGATTCTGGAGAAAATACTTCTTTTGCCCAATAGAGTAAATTGATAGTATTACGATGCTCTATAGCTACTCCTTTAGGTACTCCTGTAGAGCCTGATGTATAAATTACATAAGCAAGATGGTTTGGTTTTGCTTCATTTATAGGACAATCTTGCTTATGTTGAGCGATAATTTCCCAATCAGTATCTAAAAAGACTATATGAGCTTTGTTTTGGGGCCAAGATGTTTTCAATTGCTGTTGAGTTAACAGTACTGAAACTTGAGAATCTTCTAAAATCAATGAAAGACGCTCTTGGGGATAATTTGGATCTAATGGTACATATGCTCCACCAGCTTTGAGAATGGCTAGTATTCCCACAACCATTTCTAAAGAACGTTCGACACAAATACCCACCAGTGTTTCCGATCCAATCCCTAAAGATTGCAGATAATTAGCAAGCTGATTTGCACGAATATTTAACTCGTGATAGGTTAGTTGCTTTTCTTTAAATACGATTGCTACAGCTTCTGGTGTTTTTTCTACTTGAGCTTCAAATAGATGATGGATACATTTATCTTGAGGGTAGTTTGCTTGTGTCTTATTCCACTCTACTAACTGTAACTGCTGCTCTGCTTCTGAAAGAGGAGAATAGGATAAATATTGTTCGTTTGGTTTGTTCACAATTGTAGCTAAAGTGTTAGCATAATAGTCTCCCAAACGGCTAATCTGATTCTCATCTAACTGAGCTGCGTTGTAGCTAAAGAACAGTTTAACCAAAGATGAATCAGGGTCTACCATAAAGTTAACCAAAAGGCTTAAATTATTTGCTTCAAAAGTATTCCCACCTAATAACTCTATACCAGTCAGACCTGTTTCTTTTTTATATGCATCAAAATGAATAAAATTAAAAGCCGTTTCAAACAAAGGCTGCCCACCCAAAATTCTCTGCAATTCAGCCATAGGATACTCCCTGTTAGGGAGTATCTCTAACTCATTCTCAAAAGTTTCACGAATTAAGTCTATCCAAGTTCCCTCTTGTAGTTGGGAAGAGAAAGGTAAGGTATTTAGAAAAAGTCCCAAAACTTTCTCAACATCATCTGCTTCTGGTCTGCTGTTAGAGACCAACCCTGTTATTACATCTGACTGATTACTTAATACACTTAACACTTTTAAGTGTGCAGCTAACAAAACACTTTTAAGTGGAACGTTTAGGGAATGAGCTATCTGCTTTAAACCATCAGAAATATCATAGGGCAAATCAACATCATAGTTGCGATGGCGTTCAGTATCAGCTCCATCATAAGGATTAAAGGGGCGAGGAAGTTTTGTAAATGTTATTCCTTCAAGTTTCTTGAGCCAATACTCCTGATGTTCTAAATTACTGAGTACTCTGCGCTCTTTAGCCACAAAATCCCTGAACTCAAAAGCTAGTGAATCCTCCATAGAATATGCTTTTCCTTCAAGCAAGAAAGAATATTTTTGAAGCAATTCAGAAAATAAAGAGGCTACGCTCCACCCATCAAGAATAGCATGGTGAAAGCTCAAACTTAGTTGAAATGTTTCTTCTGTACGAAGATGGATTTGAAAACGTATTAGGGGTGGACGACTTAAATCAAAATTTTGTTTCTTTTCAGTTTCCACCCATGTCGCTAAAGTCAATTCTTGCTCTTCTCCGGACAGATGGCGCAAGTCTTCTACCAGTAATGGAATATCAACTTTCTGATGAACAAGTTGTATTGGTTCTTCAGAAGCAGCTAGGTCGAAAGATGTCCGTAGTATTGGATGACGCCTAACTAGATTTTGTATAGCTTCCTGGAAAACTTCCTGTTTAAAAATACTCCTTAGGTGATAGCTGAAAATGTCATGATATACCACACCATGATTATATTCACTGTGGAATATCATTCCTGCTTGAAGCCTTGCTAAAGGATAGGCATCTTCTATATCATCAGGTAGCTTCTGTCGCTCTGTATTTGAAATTAGACTAAAAGGCTCCGTTTTTATCTCAGAAAAACCAGGACTGAGCGTACTTACCTCTTTTGCTAGCTCGTGAATTGTTTGGTGCTGAAATATTTGCTCAATCGAAAAATCCAAACCAATTTTTTGCCCTAAGACACGAACTTGGATACTCCGAATCGAATCTCCTCCTAGTTCAAAGAAGTTATCATGGATACCAACTTTTTTGAGGTTAAGAACTTTAGCCCAGATATCTGCTAATTTTTGCTCTGTAGAAGTTTTGGGGGCTATATATGTATTCTGCAAATCGGGTCGTATTTGGTTGGGAGTAGGTAAAGCCCGACGGTCTAATTTTCCATTGGGAGTTAAAGGTAGAGTATCTATAAAAACAAAAGCTGAAGGAATGTTTTGACTTGGTAGTTTTGTTTTCAAAAAACTTCGTAGTTCCTGTGAAGTCAGTGCTTGTTCAGATTCTGGAACGATGTAGGCTACTAATTGCTTATCATTGGTTATGTCTTCCCGTACCACTACCACTGCTGTCTTGATAGCGGAGTGCTTGCTAAGAATAGTCTCAATTTCTCCCAGTTCAATTCTGAAGCCACGAATTTTAACTTGATAGTCAATTCGACCTAAAAATTCAATGCTGCCATCATTGAGGTAACGAGCTAGATCGCCAGTTTTGTAAAGGCGAGACTCCGGATCTTCACTAAATGGATTATGAATGAACTTCTCACCAGTAAGTTTAGGACGATTGAGATAGCCACGAGCTAAATTTAACCCGCCAATATGGATTTCTCCTGGAACTCCAATTGGTACCAGTTGTAAATGAGAATCCAGTAAATAAATTTGCGTGTTGGCAATTGGACGACCAATGGGAACAGTGTGTTGCTGACTTTGGTGAGTACACTCCCAAAATGTAACATCTATTGCAGCCTCAGTTGGGCCGTAAAGATTATGCAATTTAGCTTTAAGACGATTGAAAAATTTCTCTTGCAGTTGTAACGATAGCGCTTCTCCACTACAGAACACTTGCTTGAGAGAATCACAAGTTTCTAAGCCAATTTCTTCCAAGAAAACTTGCAGCATAGAGGGGACAAAATGGATCGTAGTTATCTTCTTCTCAGCAATTAGTTTAACTAGATATGCACTGTCTTTATGACCTTCTGGTTTTGCAAGAACTAAACAAGCTCCAGTTATAAGTGGCCAGAAAAACTCCCAAACTGATACATCAAAGCTGAAAGGTGTTTTCTGAAGAACACGATCTACTGTAGTGAGTTTATAAGTTTCTTGCATCCAACACAATCGATTACAAATACCTTGGTGAGTATTCATTGCTCCTTTTGGTTGACCAGTAGACCCGGAAGTGTAGATTGTATAAGCCAAGTTTTTAATAGTTACTTCGCTATTAGGATTATCTTGTTGGTATTGACCAATCTTTTCCCAATCAGTGTCAAGAAAAACTGACTGAGCTTGGTGTTGGGGCAAGGATTTTTCCAGTTGCTTTTGAGTTAACAATACTGATACTTGGGAATCTTCCAGTATGAAGGATAGTCGCTCTTGAGGATAGTTTGGGTCTAATGGTATGTATGCTCCACCTGCTTTAAGAATAGCTAGCAAACCTACTACCATGAGAGGCGATCGCTCCACACAAATACCAACAAGTTTTTCTGATCCAATACCTTTAGCTTGCAAATAATGTGCTAATTGATTAGCTTGCTCATTTAACTGTTGATAAGTTAGTTCCTCTGTTTCAAATACTAAAGCTACACTATTAGGACTTCTTTCAACCTGCTCCTCAAATAACTGATGAATACATTTGTCCAATAAATAGTCAGTTTTGGTATTATTCCATGTAACTAATAACTTATGATGTTCTTCTGTTGTTAGCAAAGGTAATTGTCTTACCTTTTGTTCAGGATTAACAACAATACCTTCTAACAAAGTCTGAAAATGCCCAGCCATACGACATATTGTTGGCTCCTCAAAGAGATCGGCATTGTACTTGAAACATCCTACTAGAGATGAGTTACTTTCCACCATTTCTAGCTCCAAGTCAAACTGACCCTCTTGCTGAGGCATTGACCAAGATTTCAATTTGAGACCTTCTACTTCTACTATTTCTTGTCCTAAGAATAACTGTTGTAGTTTTTCAAATTGTTTAAAGTTTTGCAGAACAAAGCTAACTTGAAAAATTGGAGAATAACTTAAATCTCTATCTGGCTGCAATCGTTCTACTAACAGAGCAAAAGGAAAATCCTGATGAGCAACTGCTTCTTTTACTGTTTGTTGCACCTGAGTTAAAAACTCAGAGAAACTCGGATTTCCTTCCAGATTTGCCCGCATAACCATTGGGTCAACAAAATAACCGACAATATTGGTGAATTCATACCTGGTTCTTCCCGAAGTTGGTGAACCTACTAAAATATCCTCTTGCCCTGTATAACGATGAAGAAGAACTTGAAATGTTGCTAGTAACATCATGTACAAAGTTACTCCTTCTCTTTTAGCTACTTCCCTAATTTCTTTAGTTAAATTTTCTGGTAATTGGAAGTAATAAGAAGCACCATTGTAAGTTTGAATTTTAGGTCTAGGTTTATCAACTGGTAAATTTAGTACAGGTAATTCTCCTGATAATTTCTGTTGCCAATACTCCCAAAGTTCTTTTCCTTTGTCGCTTGCCAATAATTCTTTTTGCCAATGAACATAATCCAAGTAAGTATAGTCAATAGGAGTTAGGCTATTTTTAGTCCCTTCAATTAGTGACTGGTAAATACTGAGCCATTCTTGTACTACTATACCTATAGACCAAGCATCCCAATTAAGATGGTGAAGTACAAGCAAGAGGATATGTTCCTCATGAGAGTATGTAAATAATCTGATTCGCGCTACAGGTCCGTCTTCAAGATTAAAAGGATGTTGGTATTCTTGAACAACTTTAACATTGAGTTCGTTTTCATTCCAGTTAGAAGCATCAATTTGTCTAAAATCAATCTCTAAATTAGAATGTATCTTTTGGAATGGCTCTTGCTCTTGCTGAAGAAAAGTAGTACGCAGCAAAGAATGACGTTCACTTAATAATTGCCATGCCTTCTGTAAAGTATCAAGATTTACTTGAGAATAGATACGGCAGTTAAAGGCTACATTATAAGCTGAACTCTTAGGCGCTAATCGCCACAAGAACCATAGTGCCCTTTGACCAAAGGAAAGGGGGTAAACGTTGAAAATATCTGGGCGTTCCCGCAGCAACTGTAAGATTTTGTCTTTGTGTTGTCTTAGTTGAGCGATTACATCAGCAGTCAACACTTCTTTAGAACCGCCACTGCGTAGCCGTTCTCCCTCAATCCACAACTTTACCCCTTTTAGGGAAAGGTCTTGTAAAAATTCAATCAAGTTCATAGGTCTACCTCTATCCAATCATTATTTTTTACATTAGTTAACAAAGTTTGTTGATTATTTTTTAATTCAACTCCAATTGTTGGATGGGTTTCCTTTAGTTGCTTTTGGATTTCTTTAGTTAGAGCAACTACAGTCAAGCCTTCCATAAATTGGCTCAAAGGAACTTCTATTCCTAGAGCTTTTTGTACCTGATTGCGTAATTCTACCGCCATCAAAGAATCTATTCCCATCATAGTCAATGGTTGTTCTAATTCTATTTTTTCAATTTTTATTCCCAATACCTGAGCTATTTCCTCTAAAAGATAAGCTAATAAAATTTTTTCTGTTTCTTCATCGTTAGCTAGTTTTAATTGTGATAAAATTCTTTCTTGTTTTGCTTTTGTCGCTAGTTGATTTGAATCATTTAGCAATTGTGTTTGGCCTGGTTTTACCTCAATTTCTTCTAGAAGTAACCTAACTCTTCCTATTTCGTAAAGTTCTTTAAAGATACTCCAATCAACATTAGCTAAACCAGTCTGGATTTCACTACTATCTAACAATTGTTCTAAAGCGACTAGAGCTTGAGAAGGGGATAAAGGTTTAATGCCTCTTTTCCTTAATTCTAATAGTTGTTCTGTATCAGCCATGCCTCCTCCCGTCCAAGGCCCCCAATTGATAGTTAATCCCGGTAATCCTATGGAAGTACGATAATGAACAAGCCCATCAAGAAAATGGTTAGCCGCAGCATAATGAGCTTGACCAACTGAACCCCATAAAGCACCAATTGAAGAAAAGCAGATAAAAAAGTCTATCTTTATATCTTTAGTTAGTTGATGAAGAAGCCATCCTCCTTTCACTTTTGGTTGTAAAATTGTACTCATTTGGCTTAGTCCCATCTGTGTTAGTGGTTCAAATTCTGCTACTCCAGCTGCATGAATAATCCCTTTAAGAGGAGGCATAGTTAGTTGGATTTGTTCAAGCACTGCTCTTAATTCTTCCTGATGGGATACATCTGCTTGAGCAACTAAAACCCGCGTTCCTTGTTCTTCTAAATTAGCGATCGCTGCTTGCTTTGTTTGATCGGGAGAGCTACGACTGATGAAGACTATATTTCTTACTCCTTTTTCTACCATCCACTTAGCAGTATGTAATCCTAAAGCTCCTAATCCTCCTGTAATGAGGTAAGTTCCCTCTGATTGCCATTGATAAGATTGAGATTTTCTTGGAGATTGCTTAACTAAACGAGCGACATAAGTTTTTTCTCCTCTAATAGAAAGATGATCTTCCGTTGAATTAGAAGTAATCTGATTCAATAGTTTTTCTATTTGTTTTTCTCCACCATTAGGTTCTAAATCGATTAATCCTCCCCAGAGCTGCGGATGTTCTAAAGATATTACTTTCCCTAATCCCCATAATGGAGTTTGAGCTATTGCTAATTCCTCTAGATTTAAAACTGATTGTGCCCCTTCAGTCACTAACCACAGCTTAGGAAAAGAATATTGATGATTTTTAGCTAAGGATTGAACTAAATGCAAGACACTGGCACATCCTAATTTTTCTGCTTGTTCTAGTCCTGTAATTGTTAATTGTTCTGAAGGCAAAGAGTCTAAACTCCACAAATGAATAACATATTTTATCGGTGATTTAGTTTCTGTTAAAATTTGTTGGTATAAACTCTCAAAATCTTGAGAATGACTGGGATTAATTTGATACACTCCAGAGCTTGATTTTTGCCAACTCTCACCAGGATAGACTAAAGTAATTTCTTGACCTAATTGCTGTAAATGTGCTGCTAAAGATTTTCCTTTTCCTTTAGTATCCGTAAAAATTAGCCAATGACTTGATTCCATCTCCGGTATTATGTTTTTATACACCCCAGATATAGAAGAAATAGGCTGCCATTGTACTTGATAAAACCAATCTTGGAGTTCTTTTTGTCGTTGAGTTGAAATCAGATTAAGCAGAGCTTTACTACTAGTACGTTTAGAGGTAAGACCCTCAACTTCAGCTATTAATGCTCCCTCCTCATTAAACAAGTTAAAATTTGAAGAAACAGTTTCTGGATCGATTTCTTGAGGAGAGCTTAGTTGTACTTGACTCCAAAGTTGGGAGGTGAAGGGACGATATAATTTTAACCGTTTTAATTCTATGGGTAAATAAATATCTATATTTTTAGATAATTCATCTTTTTTTGCCAATCTCAAAGCGTATCCTGAATGAAGGCAGGAATCTAAGAGAATAGGATGTATTTGGTAAAATTGAGATTGTAGAGAGAGATGAGGTGGTAACTGGCTGAAACTAAGAGCTTTTTCTTGACTTACATAAAGTTTTTGTACTCCTTGAAAATTAGAACCATAATACATTCCAAACTCAGTTAAACTTTCATAGAAGGAAGAAATACTCATCTGTTTGCCATATTCTTGTTCAATAAGTGATAAGTCGAATCCTCTCTTTTCCTCTCGTATTTCTCCTCTAAGGAGTTTACCTGAAATATGAAGTGTCCACACAGGTGCTTGTTGTTCTTCAGTTATATTTAAGCTAAAAATTTCAAAGGTATAACCATTTTTTTTATCGGGTTTCAATATTAACTGAAGAGTTTTTGCTTTTTTCTCAGATAAAATTAAAGCCTGGTAAATATTTACTTCTTCTAGTATTAGATTGGAATCTTGGAAAATAGCTACTCCTGCAGCTAAAGCCATCTCTAAGTATGCAGCAGCAGGTAAAACTGGTTGACCAAAAACTTGATGATCGTTGAGATAAGAAGGCTCAGAAGCACTTAATTGAGTCTGGAATAAAATTTGATTTTCCAAGCCAACTATATGCAATCTTTCTCTCAGTAAAGGATGCAGAACAGCCTTTTTAGGTAAACAACTATTTGTCTCCACCCAATAGCGTTGCCGTTGGAAAGGATAAGTAGGCAATAGTACCTTGTTACATAAAGATTTTCGGTGAAATCCTGTCCAATCTATATCCACCCCCTGTACATACAATTTTCCTAAACTACACAGCATCTGTTCCCATTCACCTACTTCTTCACGCAAAGATGCTAACCATAAGTACTTGTTTTCTCCTACACATTGACTTCCCATTCCTAATAATATTGGATTTGGTCCTATTTCTATAAATATCCCATAATCTTCTGTTTCTAATGTCTTGATACTATCTGCAAATCTGACTGGTTTCATTACATGATTTACCCAATACTCTGCTGTGGCTATACTAGGAGCGGCTCTTTCTCCTGTGATATTGGAAATTATGGGAATCTCTGGTGCATGGTAACTTATTTGTCTGGCTTGAGTTTCAAATGAGTTTAACATTTCTTGCATCAGGGGTGAATGAAAACCGTGGGATACTTTCAGGGTTGTGGTTTTTATTCCTTTTGCTGTCAACAGGGACACTATTTCTGCGATTTCTGGAG
>NZ_JAAHGB010000011.1:0-36799 GCF_010672695.1 Okeania sp. SIO1H4 | reverse complement strand
ATTTCGATTGCTTAAATCCTTTCCTGTAAAACGCTGTATAAAATCAATTGCTGTTGTGTGCATGACTTTGCATTTATTTTTCTAACATAAACTAAATAAACATTACCATATCTGATATTTTCAGAGTGCAAAGAAAAATTAAACTTAGCTAAGATAGAAATTTGGCTCAATTGATACCGAGATTGACTGAAACTTAGAAATGATCTGGCGATCGCTCTATTACTACTAATTGGCCAGTATTAGCGATCACTGGAAAAATTTTAAAATGATTATTTTTTTACTTATCTAATTGATTTTTGTCAAAAGTTATCGCTGTCATAAAACTTCTCAAGTAATAATGACCACAAAGTTCTTATAGAACCCCTAAGTGTATCTTTACAAAAGTGAGTTTTACGAGTCAGGAGTCAGGATTAATAAGTCAGAAGTTAGCAGGAAATAGAATAGGGAAAAAAAGTATAAAAATAGCCCCATTATCCACCATCTCCCTACGTTTCACCAAATTTTATAGAACCATAGAACCCATTTGGGTTGGTTCTATAAAAAATTTACAATCTTAATTAAATGTTAAAATTTAATCAATAGTATCACTGTAAAATAACTTGCGGGAAAATCATGGCTCAAGCTTCAAAAACAAACAAACCGAGAAAAAATTCTGCTTACCAAAATTTAATGTCAATCCATTGGTGGATGTTTAATTGTTACATTATTATATTTGTAGTTGGTTCTTTTATGTCGCGTTTGCCTAGAGAAGCCTTTGGAAGAAACTTACTTTATGATTTCCATAAATCTCTAGGAGTATTGGCAATGGCTTTATTAACTTGGCGAATTTTAACTCTATTACAAGTGTGGTGGAAGAAATATACTAAGCGATTGCCCAAGTATACTTCTAAATGGATGCAAAAAGTAGCCCTGCATACTTCTCTTTATATCTTTATGTGGGCTGTTCCTATTAGTGGTTTCTTTTTTTCTAACTCCTTTAAAAGCAATAATGTCCGCTTTTTTGGTCTCACCTTACCTGATTTATTTCCCCAGAATAGTGACTTAGTAGACTTAGGTCGAAATATACATTTTTGGTTAGCTTATACTTTTTTAGCATTTATTATCTTACACGCGATCGATCAATTTAAGGTAGTCAAAGGATTTTGGCGACGCATTAGTAAAAGAAAAACTAAACCTAGCTAACACAGAAATTTGCCTCAATTAATGGCGAGATTGACTGAAACTTAGAGATAATAAAATGGTATTGTCTAATAGCCTGTAATTTGCTAGTGTACTTAAAGTCTGAATATATGTTAACCCAATCAGCTAAATTAACAGACATCTAAAGTAAAATCCAATGGAGGGATTAATGGTTACATTAGAAGATGCCAGAAGAGTAATTAGTGCCGCCGAAAAAAAAGCACTCGAAATTGGTCAACCAATGAATATAGCAGTAGTGGATGGGGGAGGAAATCTCGTAGCCCATGTACGAATGGATGGAGCTTGGATCGGAAGTATCGATATCTCCATTAAAAAAGCGTATACTTCGCGGGCGTTCGATCTGGCCACTAAAGATTTAGCCGAACAGAGTCAATCAGGAGGACAATTTTTTGGGATTCATGCCTCTAACAATGGCAAAATCATGATTTTTGCTGGGGGAATCCCCCTTTACAGTGAGGGACAAGTAGTGGGAGCAATTGGAGTTAGTGGGGGGTCTGGAGAGCAAGACCATGCCGTTGCCGAAGCTGGAGCGGCCTTATTTTAATTCTTGAAAACCATTTATGAGATGGATAAGTTGATTAATTGATAATTGATAATTACCTCTCCCTTTGAGGGAGAGGATTGACGCTCAAGGAAAAAATTTATTTTTTTTCCCCTTGAAAGGGGAGGCTAATAAAGCTCTAAAGTATAGCACTACTTGAATCGGGAATAGGGAATAGGGAATAGGAAATAGTAAACTGTCAAAGGGTTTTTCGTATAGGGAAAAGCTCCGCTTTTTATGTTGCGCAGCAAAACAGGATTTAGAAATGTCTTAACCTTAATGAGTAGCGCTATAAATTTACAATTGTGTCTGGTTAGGGCCATTACCATAAAGGGCTTTTGGGCTAAATGTTTTCTTTGACCTTTAGCTAATTAATAATCCTCCCCAAGCAAGCAATAGAGAAAAAACAATCGCAGCGATCGCCTGTCTACTTAACAGCAATAAGGCAAATCGAAGAGACTGTTCTCGCGCAATAGTTAACAGAGTAACTAAACAAGGTAGCAATACTCCTGCTAGATACACCCCAGTTAAAACCTGCAATGGAGTTAACATAGCCAAGGTTTCTGGTTCGGCAAATAATAGCAGTCCATCTTTGCGAATAGAGGCTAAAATAATAGGCAATGAGGCTTCTGGCGGTAAATTAAACCATCCCATCAAAGGATTAATAATATTGGCTAAAGCTGCGATCGCTCCTAACCAATTCAACACAGAAGCAATAACAGTAATAACTAAAAAGATGGGAATTGCATTGAACAAAAATTGATCGATAGTTGACTTAGCTTCGCGCCAAATTACTAACCAACGAGGAAATTCTAAAAATGCTCTTCCTTCGATTACTAGGGGATTCTGATTCGATTTAGCTGTAGGGGAAGAAATCATGTAAGTATATATCAAGGTAGTTGCGGTTAGATACAGCAGGTAAGGAATTATCAAGTAAGGTAACGAAGCCGCACTAAACACCCCTAAAGTTGCGCCAAACTGATAAGAACAAGCCGAACCAAAAGCGATCGCCGAAATACAAGTTCCTCTAGAACAACTAGAACAAGCACGGGTACTAATCACCGCAGGAACATTACACCCCATACCCATAATTACTCGCACTAAATCCCGTCCCGATAACCCAAACGGACGGAGTAAAGGATTGAGAGCAATAGTAATTCGTTCTATTAACCCACTAGCTTTATATGCGCCCAAGAATAGGGCATAGAGAATTACTGTGGGCATCGCCCAAATAAACAGCAACGGACTCATAGTTATCAGTCCATACTGTCCTATGAGTATTTCTCTTAACCAGATTGGGAGTTGGGATAAAGATTTAATAGTGGGAGCAATCGCACTTTGGACTATAGGATCTGCTAAAGTCGCAAAAGAGTTAGCACCCCAGACAGCAATAATCGCAGGAATAAGTAATAGAGCGATCGCCAATAACCAGCCTAGTCGAGGATGTTCTAACAGCGTTGGTTGGGGTTGAATATACCAGCCAGCTCTTGTAGGAATCCATTGCGCGGGAAAAGGATTAGGTTCTTGCAGAGAAGCCAAAATATAGTCTTTTTGTTTTATTCTCAGGTGGCGAGCATCTACAGTGACAATGCTCAGGTTAGAAGTTTCCGTCCATTGCCGAACCACTTGTTGAGTATGAACCGTGGGTAATACCTTATCCCAGAAAGTAATTACCAGAATGCCCCGTTTATCTGCTACTAAAGGCAGTAGATCTGCTAAATCTCGATCAACGTCGGTTGCCTTGACTATCAATAGCACGGTGTCATTTTCTTGTAGCTGTCTTAAAGCTTTCTTAGTAGTTACACTATCGGAATGATAGAGAATTCCAGGGGTATCAATAAAGGTATAGGCTTCAGATTGATAAGTGTCACAAGTCACTGTAGAACCGCGAAAATTGGCACTATAGGGAGTCTCTCCTGTAAGAGATGCAATCAGTTGGGACTTGCCGGTACTCTCTTTCCCAATGACCACAATACAATCGCGCTCTAATTTTGACGGCGTAAAAATATTCATTCTTGAATCAACACTATATGGTAATAATAATCATTGTAAAATACAAATAACAAAGTTATTTATTCTCTCATGGAAAATCAAGAACAAGCTGTTGTCTTCGACGAAGAACGCGCCGCTACTTATGACGAAAGATTTGCTAAACTCCCCCCCCATTGCGGGACACACTTCATTTCTTGACCCGCCTGGTTCTTGCCGATCTTCCGGTCAATGGGCGGATTCTTTGTATCGGTGTTGGTTTCGCCCTCAAGGATATTTAGTTAGTGCGGATTTAGCGTCTGATATGTCCACTTCGTCCTATTTCCATTGATATCATGTCCGTTGGTATCGTTTGTGTAAACCCAAGGGTAAATATCTACAGGAAATTTAGATTTTTTTCTTGCGAGGGTAGCCTTCTTCCCTTTTCTTTACTCTTCCCTCTTCCCTCTTCCTTCTTCCCTCTTCCTTCTTCCTTCCCTTTGCTATACAATACCGATGCTACCGGACATGATATGACTTCTCTTTCCTTAACTTGACACCAATGGTTGAAAACGCTAAAATTGCCAGAAGTTAATTGTGGAATTAGGAAGAATGTCTCTAGAAGATTTGTTGTCATCTAATTTTTGGGTTGCCAAGATGAAAACCTACTTCAAGGTCATGGACACTAACCAAAATGGTTTTTTGTCGCGCTCTGAATATGAAGAGATTGCGGAGCGGTTGGTACAAAATCAAAACGATCGGTCGAAAGACGAAGAAATTCGTGCAGTGTTTCGCTCCCTGTTTGATAACTTTGTTGCTGGAGGCAGTGAGGTAGATGCTGAAACCGAGATCGGTTACGAAAAGTTCCTAGCCAATGCTGCAAAGGCGGTCTCGTTGATGCAATCGTCGCGTGAAGCGGGTAGACGAAAGAACGAAGTGTTCTTTGATTTCGTAGATACAGATGGCTCTGGAAAGATATCCCGTGAAGAATACCGAAAGTATCTAGCAATATACTCTGGGGGAGAGGATACCGACCGTGCCGATCAAGCTTTCGACAGCATTGATGTTGATGGCAATGGTTTCATCTCCCGCGTCGAGTTCATTGAAGGTCATATGAACTACTGGTATGAACCCACTAGCGATCCGAGCTATTCTCCGCTTCCCTATGGGCCATTGGTAGATTCATAATATTAACCCGAGTTTGAGAATCGGCTGCGTGGTAGGTATGGACTTTAGCCGCGATCGCTCCCTAAGCGATCGCCGTCATCCTTTCTTGTCACAAAGTTTTAACGCTTGCCGTTAGTATAATAGTCCCGCGTCCCTTTCGCATCTGGTAGTTCACCATGTAAATATCGAAAAACTCTCTGTTACTCTAAATCTCTAAAAATGTTGAAGTATTCGATTCGTTTACTTGTACATTACTTGAGATTTAAAACTTTACCAGTTCCCACTTAAACATTACGCATTCTCCAACACCATAAATCTTATTGTTCAACAAACACAATCGTCATTACAGCAAGAAAGGTCATCTAAGAACAAACCTTGTCGGCGATATTCTTCCAAGGTCGTAGGATCGATTCCCAGACGTTGAGCAAGCGCATTTGCTACCACAGCAAATCGCTGCCGAAATTTATAAATGAAACAAAAAATTAGATTGCCGTGACGCACTGAAGGACCGACGACAAATAATCCTGGAGTTAGGGTAGACTCATCTTCTTGAGTCAGAGCTGCATAGCCATTTGTCCAGTCAAATAGAGGTGCGATTTGTTCTAAACTGCTATTAAACCCCGTACAGAGAATTGGCCGTGTAGAACTAAACCACTCTTCGTACTCGCTCTCCACCACATATCCTTTTTTTACTGCTTTGACTGCTTCAATCTGCTTGTCTCCAATTAGTTCTACCCGACCCATAGAATAAGCTATTTCTAAACGTTTTAGACTATAAGGAGACAGAGAAACACTAGGATCTGAGTCTAAGTTTGACCAGCTACTCTGGCGATCGATTAACTTTACTTTTTTCCCTAATGCTGCCAAATTTGATGCTGCATCTACACCGCTTTCATAGCCTCCGACAACTACAAATTCGTCCCCCTCAAGCTCTCTCCAAGAATTTATTTGGGAATTATGAATACACAATTCTGCCCCTGGAAAAGGATTAAGATTTGGATATTGAAACTCTCCTGCTGCCCAAATCACAAACTGTGAGCGCAACTCGCCTTTAGAAGTTTCCAAGACAAAGCCTTGGCCTTGAGGTAAAGCTGCAAGAGTTTTCACATTTGTCTCAGTTTTTATAGGTAGTTGAAAATGCTCTGCCACAGTCTCCAAATATAGGGCATATTCTTTCCCTGAAAGATGTTCCTTTCTGAAACTGAGGGCAGGAGAAGTATTTAAAACTACTGCGTTGAGATCCAGCAATCCAAAACCATGACTGGGAAACGACGGAGTAATGAACCCCATTTCTTCTGGCCAACGGCTAAAAGAAGCCCCGATTTGATGTCGTTCTAAAATGACAAAATTTTCAATTCCTAAATCTTTTAAGACTACGCCACAGCCAATTCCCGCAGCCCCAGCCCCCACAATTACAACTTCAAAACGGTCGTTAGTTTTGTTCACAAGAAGACAATCTCGAATAGATACTTTATGATAATAATAATCATTATATAAAAAAAAAGCTAGCTTTCTAACAAAAAATCTTGGTGAGGAAGTGGTCATTTCAGTTATCAGTTATCAGTACCTCTAGCTGTTTGCGCAGCATTCCGTAGGAAAGCAAGAAGCTTGACATAAGGAATATTCTCTGAGGTAAGAGCAAGATTATCAAAATAATATGGGTCTAAAACCCCGCCTTTTAAGGCGAAATATTTTTAGAGCGGGGCTCAAATCCCCATTACAAAAATCACTTCTGACTCTCTTGGTCGATTGGATATGGCGAACTTCGGAGCGGCTCTGTTAAGAGCGGGAGACCTCGCCATCCCATCCTTCGGAATGCTCCGCAAACGACCGCTTCTGACTTCTGACTTCTGACTTCGTTAAGAATATGCCTCGCTAACTGTTCTAAATTTCACTTGATTAGTACCAGGATTATAAAGAGTATAAGTCGCATTTCCCGGCACACTTCCCACATTACCGACTCCTATAACCTGACGGAGTGTTGTCAAAGTTTGAGTAGATGATGTTGTCTCAATAGTACCTACTTCAGCTCCCAACTTTGTCACTCCACTACTCACCGAACCATTTTCCAACTGATATTGAAAAGCTAAACCAGAGCGACCACAAAATAAATTATTAACGCCAAAACGCATTAATCTATCTAACATTTGTATCGGTGGAGTATCAGGAGTTAATTTATCCCTTACCCCCACAGTGCTGCCGTGAATTAATAAACAGTCAAGTTCAGAGAAACCAAAGGGTAAATTTCTCAACCATTCTACTGTTTCTCTATCCACATTATCCCATAATTTTTTCACAGTATCCATACCATATTCTGCTATTAATTCTGTCGGTTCAGCTGTGGTAGTTAATCCATGTAAAATCAAACATTGTTCTTCCCACCATCCCATACAGACTTGGGGTATAAGTTCGTTTGTTTTGGGATAACGTACTCGCTCTACTAATTTTTTGCAATCTCTATTTAGCCCGACTAAATCTCCTAAAATATATAAAGCTTCTACAGGATATTTCTGTTTTTTTATATCAGTAAGTACCGCTTCATAAGCTGTGATATTTCCTTGGATTCCAGTTAAAATTGCCCAATAATTCATATGATTTTTTGCTTTTTTTTAGGTTACAACAATTTCCACAGTTATGAGGCAAACTTTTAGATCCCCCCCTGCCCCCCTTAAAAAGGGGGACTTTGAAGGCTCCCCCCTTTTTAAGGAGGATTTAGGGGGATCGTAAATGTACCTTATCTTTATGGGAAATGCTATAGATAAAGTGAGATTAAATTGATAATTAATAATGGATAATTAATAATTACCTCTGGTTAAAACAGTTATTGATTGAATATAAGGAAATATTATTTCTTCTGTTGGTCAATTGGATATGACGTTTTCGGCTAAGAGCCCAAACGACCGCTTTTTTTCCCTTAAAATGGGAGGCTTTAAACCAGAATTATTCAATTATTAATTATTAATTATTACTTATCTTTCACAAATATGAGTAGGGTCATCAGCTCTTTCAGCAAACTCTAAACCTCTTGCCAAACGCCAAGCAAAAATTTCTGGCAATCCCTTATTAATTATAGCTTCACAAGTAAGTTGATAATTATAAGGAATCTCTCGAATATTTACTTCTCCTGTTTCATTTTCATAAATAACATAAGTAGCATTCGGTCTACCATGACGAGGTTCTCCGACAGAACCAACATTAACAATTTTTTTCATAGGAGCAATACAACTGTTTGACTCTAAATTTTCCCTCCCCAAACTACTAACTTTAACTAATAATTGACCAGCATCAAGAGTCCGAACATAAGGCACATGAGTATGACCGCAAAACAATACATCAGCACCACTACTTAAGACTCTTTCAACTGCTAAAAATCCATCTAAATCTGGCAATAAATATTCATGGTTACTATGAGGACTACCATGAACAAAACACATATTTTCTTCTTTCAAAGTATGAGGTAAAGATGCTAAATATTCTCGCGTTTCTGGATGAATTTCTTTATTAGTCCATTCATGGGCTAACTGACCACGTTTCTCTGCTAATAAAGAAGGATAACTACATTCACAAGAATTTAATCCCTCCACAATATCTTCATCCCAACAACCTAAAACTGTGGGAATATCTAAACTGCGAATTTGCTCGACAACCGCGTTAGGATGGGGACCATAACCAACCAAATCTCCCACACAGAAAATTTTCTCTGCTTTCTGTTTTTCTATATCTATTAATACAGCATTTAAAGCTTCGTAGTTGCCATGAATGCAAGACATAACTGCGATTTTCATACTAATTATTCCTCTTTCATTAATGGATAATGGATAATATCGTTTCACGGAATTCAAAAGTCAAAAGTCATGCATCGAGTGCGTAATTCTGAGGTCCCCTCAGAATGTAAGACGCACTCAAGACAGTCAAAAGTAAGATTTTATAGCTCAAAACTTTGATGCTTCAGTAATTTCAGCAAATTATTCGACATCTAAAGTTTGGAACTATTTGTAACATTCTTTTTTCAAATTGGTATAATGGATAATTACTTCTGGCTAAAACCGTTATTGATTAAATATAAAGAAATCATATTTCTTTTCTTGGTCGATTGGATATGGTTAGGAAACCCATCCATCCTACCCTACAGGAAGCTCCGAATATCGACCGCTTTTTTCCCTTTAAAAGGAAAGGCTTCAAGGCGCGAATTATTTAATTATTCATTATTCATTATTCATTATAGGAAACCCATAAATCCCACCCTACGGGGATCTCCGAATATCGACCGCTTTTTTCCCTTTAAAAGGGGAGTCTTCAAGGCGCGAATTATTTAATTATTCATTATTCATTATTCGGTAATTCCTAATGTTTCTTTTACTTGTTGTTGATCAGCTAAAATTGCTGCATCGGGTAAACAACAATCTTGTAAAGTTTCTGCCAAAGCTTTTTGATTTAAGTTATGACCAAAAACTTCAATTCCACTAAAACGTTCTGGTCTACCTTCTAGCCACCTTGGTAAATTTAATTCTCGTTCTTCAGTCTCTTTTCCTAGTACAAAATCAAAGTACAAAGCACGTCCGTCAGCAATATCAAAAATTGCTTTAGCACGCATAATTTGACCATAAGCTCCAGCAGTTAATTCTTCATACCAAAAAACATCTAAACTTGCCGGATCGATGACTTGACCCTGGGTGGGCGATCGCCAAAATTGACAATTATTAATATTACTCTCAATAGCAAATCCTTCAACAGTTTGGTTTGCCCACTGATGCCATTCGCTATTTTCTATTCCTGGTGGGATAATGGCAATACGACTGCTAGGAATTTTATCGAGGAATGATGACATTGCATCTAACTCTAAATAAAAGCCTAATTCGATGAAAGCAACTGTACCATTAGCAAGATATTCTATGAGTTTTGACTGTTGAGCATCAGTAATAATTTTGAGATTGGGAAAATCCGTAGCCAGGCAAGTGTGGTCAATGGGAACATTGCCAGTACCGGGGCTAAAATAGACAGCAGGACTATCTTTCGGCATTTGTTCCCGAATAAAATTTGTTTTGCCGACTCCCGGTAGACCAGCTACTACAGTAATTATAGGTTTTGACATTTGGCGTTGGTAATTTGAGGTATGATATCATTTTCCCCTTCTAGGGGAGCTGCGCTAACGGATAAGAGCGTTATAGAACTCCATGACCTTTACGCGACCAAAAAACTTTCTGCTTCTACTATTCTTTCTTCTTCTTTCTTCCCTCCTGACTCCTGACTCCTGACTCCTGACTCCTAAGTAATTAAGACTAATATCATACACTAATTTACCAACTCCTGACATTTTTCTTCCATAGCTCAATTTTTCAATGCTGATACGATACGGCTACTTGCCATCCTTGCCCCCGATAGGTTTCTGGCGACAGGTCCTACTTGCAAAGCAGCTAACCCACCCATAATAAATAGTTTACAACCAGACCAGCACAAATATTCATCTAATACTGGCAACCCGTTCACTATTTTCACTGGGTGAGTATGCAAGACTTCTTTTAAGATAGGTTGTTGTGTGACATCAAGTTTTGTACCTGTTGCTAACCAGATACGATCGCCCTCCCACATCATTCCATCATCACATTTTACCTGCCAGCGATCGCCGACAAACTCAGCACCCACTACCTGACATTCCTCAAAAATAGATAACTCGTCTTGGTGTTGGTAACGGCGCAACTGAGTCATCACTTCTGGTGTCACGGAGCCGCCATCTCGCGCTTGTTGAATTAACTGCCATCGTTTTTGCCAGTCAGTTTCAGCGCTAAAACCTTTTAAATATTTTGGACCTAACCAACCAGCGTCGGCATCAAATAATTTCTCTTTGAGCTTACGTCTTAACATCAAGGCTACATTTGCGCCTCGTTTTAAAGCGCCCAATGCTAAGTGACCGCTAGTTAATCCCCCACCGATAATCAGCACTTTTTCTCCTCTGAGTCGCAAACCTTGCAAGTCTACTTCGTGGGAGTGACAAAGACTTTCGTTTGGATAGGGAGTAGAAATTTTTTTCGCCCATTCTGGAAGTTGCGGTTTTCCCCCACCATTAGCTATGACTACTTGACGAGCTATGGTTGAGTTACCATCATCTAGTTCAACTCGAAAGTTAGGTTTCCCTCGGTAGGTTATGGGAGCAATGTTTGTCACTGATGCTTTGTATACTTTGTCTTCTAACTGCCAGCGACTAACTACGTCTTGGGAAAATTCTTGAAATACTTTTGTTCCAGGTAAGTCGTAGGGAGGGAATAGTTCGTTTGGGCGATTTTCCGCAAACCGACGCAGGGAATAGGGGTCTGGGTCTGGGTGGTGAACGACGGGCGATCGCAAGTGGGGTATATCTTGAGCTGCAAACTGCTGTCGCCACTGACTCATCCAAGTGCCACTGGGGTCAAATACTATTATTTTATGGCGATACTTTTCCCGTTTTTGCAACAGATGAGTTACCAAAGTTAGGGCGTGGGGTCCCGCACCTACGATGGCAATGTTGGTTTGTTTTGGTAAGGACATGGAATTAAAGAACCATAATTATAAGAATGATAATCATTATTATTTTAATTATATATATAGCTGTAACGGCTCGCAAACAAGATTTTTC
The DNA here is from genome assembly GCF_010672695.1 of Okeania sp. SIO1H4. NCBI lineage: Bacteria > Bacillati > Cyanobacteriota > Cyanophyceae > Oscillatoriales > Microcoleaceae > Okeania > Okeania sp. SIO1H4. The sequence continues at coordinate 25,313 of NZ_JAAHGB010000011.1, read as the reverse complement.
CTAGGTCATGCTGCGCAAACAGCTCACATTAACTACAAATAAGCTGTAAGCTTATTGATGTCTGCATTACAAGCTTATAAATACATATTGTCTCAAATTTATAGACAAATATTACAGCCAATGTTCAGTCTACAAGAGTACAGTAATACCAAGGCTCTGCCCATAACCTACATTTTGTAGTACTTGAAGAAGGAGACAGGAGACAGGAGACAGGAGACAGGAGGAAAATTACATGGGGATAGTCAACGAAGGGCCGCTCCGCGTCTACGCTCCCCCAAGTAATTTTGAACACCCCCGTTGACGGTGGGGTATTAAACCCACAAAGAAAATGATAATGTAGGAGTCAAGAGTCAGAATTTAGGAGAAAGTCGTAGTAGTCAACAATTAAGTAAATATTAAGCATAAATATTTTCCTGAGAATTTGACGAATGAGAAAGTTAATATAGAAATATTTATAGAGTATAAATACTTACCAAACCACTGCTTTTCATAATATATACTAATTAGGGCTTGCTGATTAAATCTACAAGCATTGACATATAAAGAAAAGTGCCTTTTTGGGGTCGAAAAAAGTGCGCCTATTTCAGTCATTAACGCTCAAAAAGTTAGTATTTTAGGCGCATAGTTGGGCAGAAAAATCTAGGGACAATTCTTACTTCTACCTCCTCGCTCCCGATCCATTTCTCCCCTCCTGGGAGGGGGAGGGGTTGGGGGTGGGTTGTCTCCTGTCTCCTACAAAGAGCAAAAAGACTTTCCATACGCAAGCCCTAATTAAGGTATAATTCCTTGATTACCAAGGGATCTAGCCATTTTTAGGGCTTTGACGTATATTTACGGACGTTGTATGTAACGTCCCTACCCACTCCCCTAGTCCTCTGTAATGTGAAAATGTAGCAAACTTTTATTGCGCTTGGTATTAGTGGGATAGGTTCATTGGTCTTTGTTGGGTTGCGCTTGCGCTTAACCCAACCTACGGCATCAATGTTTTTTTACCCGATGTCATTAATAAACCTACCTCTTCGACTGTAGCGGTGGCAGCATCTAGAATATCAATAAACTTACCTTCATATATAATGGCAATATGATCGCTCATTGCCATGACTTCTTCTAATTCTGTAGAAATATATAAGATAGCTGCCCCTTGTTGTTTTTGAGCAAGTAAAGCTTGTTGTACATATTCTGTAGCACCGATATCTAAACCACGGGTAGGTTGCATAGCTACAATTAATGTTGGTTTTCCAGAAAGTTCCCGCGCCAGAATAATTTTTTGTTGGTTTCCTCCAGAAAGTTGATTGACTTTTAACTGCGGATGACTGGCACGAATATCAAATTTTTCTATGGCATTTTTCCCATGATTATTTATTACTCCAGACTGCAAAAAACCATAACGACAAAAAGGCAAAAATCTAAACAATTTCAAAATCAAATTCCGAGCAATACTAAAACTCATAATTAACCCCATTTTCTGGCGGTCTTCGGGAATATATCCCACTTTTAAATTATCTACAAATTCGATCTTTCCTTTCTCCACAAAACGCAAACCATTAATAGCATCGGCTAATTCTCTTTGACCATTGCCATCGACTCCTGCTACTCCTAAAATTTCTCCACTATGCAATTGAAAAGATAAATTATTCACTGTGGATAAACCTTGGTCATTTTTGACTTCTATATTTTTCACTTCTAGAACAATTTTGCCTTTTTCAGCAGCAATTTTATTAGAAACTAAATTTACTTCTCGACCCACCATCATTTCAGCTAATTTATGAGTAGTAATCGCTGCTGTTTTGATGGTATCTACCACTTTTCCCCGACGTAAAACTGTGACAGTATCACAAATATTCATTACTTCTTCTAGTTTATGACTAATAAAAATAATTGTGTGATTATTTGCTGCTAACTTTCGCAAAATATTCAGCAAAGAATTTACTTCTGCTGGAGTTAAAACTGCTGTAGGTTCATCTAAAATTAAAATTTTTGCTTGACGATAAAGTACCTTGAGAATTTCTACCCGTTGCTGAATACCTATTGGTAAATCTGCTACTTTACTATTCACTGGTATTTCTAAATTATAGGCTTTTGCCATAGCGTTAATTTCTGCGGATTTTGTACTTAAATTTAGATGAATTTTTCCACTATTTCCCAAGATAATATTTTCTGTAACTGTTAATGTTGGTACTAACATAAAATGCTGATGAATCATGCCAATACCATAATTTATTGCTACACCAGGCGAGGAAATTTTTATTAGTTTATCTTCTAGATAAATTTGACCATAATCTGGTTGATATAGTCCTGATAATATATTCATTAATGTGGTTTTTCCTGCACCATTTTCTCCAAGAATAGCGTGGACAGAACCTGCTGCAATGGAAATATTAATATTATCGTTAGCAACAAATTTTCCGAAACTTTTAGTAATATTTTCTAAATGTAAATATGTCATCAAGTATTAGATAATATTTTTTTTGATTTTAATGTAATTAAAATAATTATTAGTGCCAGTTATGAATGATTTTTTGTATCCGTAGGAGGGTTGCGATCGCTACTTTTTTTTTCACTCCCTAAGAATCAAGTTTGAAAGTATTTAAGTAATTGAAATATATGTTATTTTTACTTCAACAATAGGAAGATTAATATAGAATACAGAGATTTTGGCTTAAAGGCAGAAGGCAAAAAGTAGAAGCTTTGTAGTCTACCTTTGCGAAAACCGCTAGAATATCATGTTCGGACGGGTCAGTTATAAATAAAATTTAAGGACTGACAGTACCGACGGTATCAAATAAATACTGAAATTGTCTTTACTTTTCTCCAATATTTCCTCTTTTTCTCCAATATTTCCTCTATAATAGGGGACTTGTAACATCCAACGAAACCTCTAACATCCACACAAGTGAACAAGATTTTTACGAGCGTTGTCAATTGGTCGGTGCAGCATTTGTAGCCGGCATCAAGAATATGCAAAATCTGTTTTAAATTATTATCAAGAATTTAGATACACGGGGTTAAAACCCACGTTCGCAAGGGGCTGTGGGGCAAATCGAATTCGCCCCCTTGTAAGCCCCGCTCCACTGCGATCGGTTAAAACGGGATGGCTTTCTCTAGCTCACAGTTTTTTATGTAGGGCTTGCTGATTAAATCTAAAAGCATTTACAGATAAAGATTTTAGCCGATAATGGTCTTGAAAAAGTACAAGCTTTTTGCTCCTTAAAGCTGAAAAATTTAGGATGAAAGGGTTGCATAAGGCAGAAAAATCAAGGGATAATTCTTTCTCCTGCCTCCTCTAAATTTCTTACTCCTCCTGTCTCCTGACTCCTACCCTCACCCATAAGACTTTTTCAGCAAGCCCTAAGTAACAAAGCGATCGCCCGACCATTTTTAAGTTTCAGTTAATCTCGGTATCAATTGAGCCAAATTACAAGGACGATTACGAGAATCTAGTTGCTCTTTGATAATATTCCATCCTGTTTGACAAGCACCACTAGAACCAGGTAAACAAAAGATATAAGTACCGTTAGCTACGCCTGCCAAAGTTCGAGACTGAATGGTAGAGGTTTTAATTTCTTGATAGGAAATCATCCGAAATATCTCACCAAACCCTTCAATTTCTTTGTCTAAGAGTGGTTTAATCGCTTCTGGTGTACCATCTCGTCCTGTAACTCCCGTACCACCAGTAGTCAAAATTACTTGGACAGATTCATCTGCAACCCATCTAGATACTACAGCACGAATTTGGTAAATGTTATCGGGAACAATAGTTTTTTCTGCTAATAAATGTCCTGTTGTTGTTAAATTATCGACTAATATTTTACCCGATTTATCATCAGCTTCGGTTCTTGTATCAGAAACTGTTAGGACGGCGATTTTTAAGGGTAGTAAAGATTCGTTTTGATTCATTTTTGTGATTTTTAAATTAAGTTTTAACGGAAATAATTTTCTACTTCTAAAACACTTTTACCAAAACAACTATTGACAATTGTTGTCACGCGATCGCTGTTTAAGTTAGGCAGAGAATTGCTTATTGTTAATTCTAAATATCCTGAATCACGATAAACAAAGAATTTAACTTTATTGTTTTCCCATAGCCAAACTTCAGGAATTTTTAAGTATTGATATTTAGTTAAATCGTCCATACTCCCTGATGTTAGATTTATTTCTACTGCCAAATCTGGCTTGTCTTTGTCTATTTCAAAACAGTAAGCTACATCTGGTTCTTTCCCTTCTTTTCCTTCTTCCTTAAGAGTAGTTTGATTAAAGGTGAAAATAGGCATATTAAGATTACGACAATACGCCAAAATAATCAACCTGATATAATCACCAATCAATTCATGGTTACGTCCTGGGGACACGATAGTAATAACTCCATTGCGAAATGAAACTCGTTTACTGGGTAAATCTAAACTAATATATTCAGCCCAAGTTGTATTAGTAATTGTGCTAATTCGATCGCTTTTTTGTGTTCCAATAGTTAACATTTTTACTTAGGGGATATAGTTATTTCGTTACTAATCTAGAATATCAGACTAAAAAATCTAAATATTAGCCTAAAGAGCGATCTTATCATCTAAACTCTCTTTCAAGGGGTTTGAGTAGCAACTGATACTGTTGATGAACTTAACAAAAGAGATAGATTCGCGAATATTATTTGCGAATATGTCCAGTTAATTATTTGATTTTTGTTTTGGTTGCTCGTCAAAACCAACGTCCAATAAATTTTGTGACAAAGTATCAATAGTACGTTGAATTTAATCAAGAACGAGAACACCTAACCACCTGCATTACTGCCGTAATATGAGCTTGACTACCAGGTTTTGCTAAATGCTTATATTTACTAAAACTCTTAGCCTCGTTAGTTTTTGGAAAAATTGGCTCTTGTGCTTGAAGTTTCTAGTACCAATAAATGTTTTGCTGCTGTCGTACTTGAAGCCCGAGAAACTACTGTCCCTAGAGGAGTAACTTCACCTTGAGCAATAATTTGTTTTTTTGGGATCTCGCGATCGCGGATGTGATACGATCAATTCGTTCAATTTGGTCTGATGATGCTTGTTTTTGATTCATACAGGAGAAACATTAAGAAAAGGAGAAGATGATTCGCGATTTATATTCGCGAAGTATTAACTAAGTTTAACAAATATTGAAAGATTACGGAAGTAGTATAAAGATTATGGCTCTACATCCTCAATCAATGAAACCTGTTCCACCCTTAACAAAAGAAATAGCACACCAAGCTTTTCCAAAAGGGAATCTCTACATGACTATTCGAGATGAATTGGGTATATTTTATCAGGATAGCGATTTTGCAGAACTCTATTCAATTGAAGGACAACCAGCCTTGCATCCTGGGAATGGAGAGTGGAAAAAATCGGGGGAGATGATAGCTAATAATCCTGGCTCAGTTGCAGTTAATTGTGGCTCAAAAGCAAATCTAGTTGCAAATAATCCTGGCCGAAAAAGTTCGTTATTGCTGGCCCGGGGCTTTCTTATTGCTGGCTGCTCCCATCTTTTAATTATTACGATTATTGCTTCTGTATTGAATTGGTTAGGAGCGATCGCAACTTTAGCCAATATTATTAACCCTTTGATGGGATGGTTTAATTTACCCCCGGAAGCCTCATTGCCTATTATTTTAGCCTCTATTCGCAAAGATGGGCTGCTATTATTTGCCGAACCAGAAACCTTGGCTATGTTAACTCCCTTGCAGGTGTTGACTGGGGTGTATCTAGCAGGAGTATTGCTACCTTGTTTGGTTACTCTGTTAACTATTGCGCGAGAACAGTCTCTTCGATTTGCCTTATTGCTGTTAAGTAGACAGGCGATCGCTGCGTTCTTTTTTTCTCTATTACTTGCTTGGGGAGGATTATTAATCAAGTAATAAGGAATAAGTAATAGAGTTATCGCTAAATAGAGGGAAAAAATCGCTCCAACCTAGACAGAGCAATAATTTCAAGGCCTTTTTAGCCACCAATAGCTACAATCCTTATATAACAAGGCTTTTGGGGGTTTTTGAAGTTATAAAGCGACAAGTCTAATAATTTTTGCTCTTTTTAAATACCTTTATGAAATATCAATGGAAAGCTAATCATGAATCAATTTTTGATTTGAAGCTCTACCCGAAGCAGTATTAGAAATTTATAGCCGCGAGGAAGCAAGACCAATTTTGAGCGATCGCTTTCTCTGTGATAGGCTGAAAGTTAACCTTACTAGCTATGTAAATACTTGAAGATTCCACCTGTATGTTAGAATTAACTAATATCAAACAAACAGCCCTAGATTATCTTTTGTCCAATCTGGAAGTATCTCCAGAACATCGTCACTTGTTTGAGGTTGTAGGTGCAACCTGTTTTGATAATAATGAGTGGATGATTAACATTAGTATTGTCGGTTTAATAGGTAAATATTGGAATGTTTTTGTCAATGGCAACACGGGAAAAATTTTACCAGACTGCGAGTTTAATACAGATTGCCAAGACTTGAATGAACCCCATCAATATTCCCATCTGCCCGACTATTTAAATCAACTGCTCAATCGCCTGACTGCCAACGTTTCTAGGTAAATTAAATGGCGTTGCTGATTAGTAATGATCTATGCTTATGTAGGAAGAGTTTGAAATCTTAGATAGTGCAGCAGAAGACGAAGTTCTTTCATCTGTGGTGAATAGGGTTGACTCTTAGGGGATTCAACGAATTGACGACCACATATTCCACATTGGAAAAACTTTTGGCCACGTCTTTGGCCATTTCCCTGGTGTGGGTAGAGTGGCATTTCGGACATATCATGTTCTGAATTCTACAACATTTATCATTACATTTCAGCAACGCCAATTAAACACTGCTTTGTATGTAATAATGATTATCAAAATTACAAAATTTAGCTAATATGAATTCCCTATTTACCGCCCGCACTTCCGTAGAACAGGTTGAGGAAGGTTTGTTACTTGCGCCCAAATTTGATGCCAATGGTTTGATTCCAGTAGTTACCACAGATGTCAACACTGGTGAAGTGCTGATGCATGGCTATATGAACGAAGAGGCGTTAGTTAAAACCATTGAAACGGGAGAAGCTCATTATTACAGTCGCAGTCGTCAGCAGCTATGGCATAAAGGTCAATCTAGTGGACTGGTGCAAAAAGTACAGCAGTTAGCTATTGATGACGACCAAGATTGTCTGTGGATGCAGGTTAAAGTAGCTGGTTCGGGAGCTAGTTGTCACGTGGGTTATCGTTCTTGTTTTTATCGCTGTATTCCTACGGGAAAAAGTGCTATTGATTCCCAGGAACCAATTCAGTTAATATTTACCGAAACGGAGAAAACCTTTGACCCGAAAACAGTGTATGGTGATGCTCCCAACCCAACACAATTGTAAATTGACTTCAACCCCAACCATCATGATTGCTTCTCGGTAAAAAACCTCTATCCAAATCTACAGCACCTTCATATTGTTGGAGTTGTTCATCTTGCCAAGCACTAACTCCTGGCTGGAATTCATCCCAAGTATTAAGTACTTGCTCGTAGCATTGACGGGGTGTAATGGGTAGGTTTTTCAAGTAAAAGAACGTTGCTTGATCGCTCATACTCCAGCAACAATACAACCTCTGTTGTTGGATAATAATTATCGACAACTTCCAAGATGTGAGCAATCATAAAGTGATGGTGCAAAATTGCAGTGTCAGGAGCAGCTAAACAGGCATTCAAGAACGGCACAAGGCGAGAACGTCCGAAAAATGGGTTTTGAATGATTCTCCGCCAATCGGAGAATTTGTGCTACAAATAATCGCGCCGCGCTTCTGACTGAGATGACCTGCCCAAGCATTATAGCCAATGACCAGCAAATTACTGGCAATAAAATCTTGATGCCAATTCGATCCATCGTTTGTTTGACTCATTAGAGACCTCTATGCATGAAAGCCAATCCAGTTGAAATTTCGGCTAAAAGAGCTATGCAGATGCCTAGCAATTAGCAAGAAAAATTAGAGGTCGCCTGGATTTAAGCGCGACCCCATTGCCGGTCGATTGTTGGGAATACAGCTCTTTCTCGGTAGATTTGTAGGGTGGGCAAGCCTAGGTCGGAAAATTCTCAATTCTTTCATTAGACCTTGTCCACCCTACTCCGCTTCATCGTGAGTGATGAAAGCGTAGATTCTCTCTACTCAATTGATCGAGCTTGGTCACTCCCATCAATTTCATATCACGCTCAATCTCAGTGCGCATATTACCTAAAACACGCTCAACTCCTGCTTGCCCAGCAGCGGCCAATGCAAAAAGATAGAATCGCCCACCTGAACATGCTTTAGCTCCAACAGATAGCGCCTTAAGCACATGGGTACCGCGCTGAATACCACCTTCGCAAATGACATCAATTTTATCCCCAACAGCATCACAAATTTCTGCGAGTTGATCGAAGGGGCTACGGCAACCATCGAGCTGACGGCCGCCGTGGTTAGAAACCATAATACCCGTACAACCAATATCAACAGCACGCTTGGCATCTTCCACACTCATTATCCCTTTCAGTGCAAACTGCCCATTCCACTGCGAGCAGAGTTTTTCAGCATCATTCCAATTCATGGATTGATCTAGCATCGTTGAGAAGTAATCACCAACAGAGACTGCTAAGTTCGTTCCCTGCGAGACATAGCCAGACAAATGTGGCATATCGAACTTTTCTTTTGTCAAAAAGTTCCAAGCCCATGCTGGGTGCGTCGCAAAACTCATTAAGGAGTCAAGCGTTAATTTTGGTGGCGAAGTAAATCCTGTACGCTGATCGCGTTCGCGATTACCACCAGTAATGGTATCGACGGTTAATGCTAAAACATTAAAGTCCGCTGCTCGTGCGCGTTCAAGCAACGCATCATTCAAGCCGCGATCTTTATGGAAGTAGAACTGAAACATCTTCGGCGTGTTTGCTATTTTTGAGATTTCTTCAACGGTTACTGTCGCCAGTGAAGACACCCCAAACATCGTGCCATATTCTGCAGCAGCCCTCGCAACCGCACGCTCTCCTTCGTGATGAAAAAGGCGTTGCAATGCTGTCGGGGCACAGTAGATAGGCATATCTAGTTTTTGCCCCATCACCTCAACTGACATATCCACATTTTCCACACCGACAAGCACGTTCGGAATAAGATCGCAGTCTCCATAGGCTTCAGTGTTACGCCGATAGGTCTGTTCATCATCGGCCGCTCCATCGATGTAATTGAAAATTGGTCCTGGTAGTCGGCGTTTCGCTAATTTTCGGAAATCCTGAAAATTGTGACAGTCATTCAATCTCATAAAATACATCAGTCAGATTTATGTTTACTAAGTCCATACTATTCCATTTTGAGAAGCATTCAACCTTCATCGCCAGTCTCTAGGGAATGGACTGTTCCAAAATCACCAGTTTATCGATCTCTTGACGATTTGTAATTGCAATTGGGTTCTTAGACATCGTAAAGCAGTAACCTAAGGATAATACCTAAGAACCACTGCCTCAAGCCTCCCTGAAATACTACAGAAATTTATACGACAACTATTTGTATCGATAACATAAATATAGCCCAGTAGATTATCTCAACAGTCGGGTTGACGATCGAGAAGCTCAACCCAGGTTTTGGACACTCAGCAATTCTTGTAGAAATGAAAGTGCTCCACCTCAATTTGATGTCCTATTCTGTTGAAACGCTCCAATCGCAGCACCAATCGCAATTCCGATGGCGACACCAACACCGATGTTTTCAATGGCCCCCCCGATTAGCTCCACCCTAGATCCAGAAGAGCCAAAGTTAAAGTCACAATGTTAGATGAAAGCGCTGCGTGATTTGAGGTGACTCCCCTGAAAAGATGTGGGTTTGCTGACCCAATGTCGTGTCCGAAACAGATTCATCTTTATGATGTATGGAGAGCGCAAACAGTCTGCCACTCAGTGGCCGAAACCGGTGCACAAGACTACCACAGAATTCAAACTCAAGAAACACTGGCCCCTCACACTCAAAGATCTCATGCCTTGGCTGTAGAAAAGACGCAGGGTTCTCAAAAACCGAAATTATCAGACCTCTATCAGCAATAAAGAACACCCGACGCGCAGATAACATCCGATCCTCTGTTGAAAACGAATGCCAGTGATATTGCTGATCGGGTAGGCATTCCAAAATCCAAGAACTTCCAGTCGGAACGTGGCTCTTCTCCGAAGCCGCTTGATCGATCACAGAATAATTACTGAGCCTCGTGTAAATTTCAGAAGCAGCCTCAAAGACTTTACCTTCTTGGTCTCGAAGCTTAAGGAACGTTTGGAAGCTTAAAATTTGCTGTTCAACAAGCGCTTCGCTGTTCGATATAACAGTTGCAACTGCAAGACTACTCATTTTAAATCAATTCCTCCACGAGATTGGGTTGATGTGGTCTATCCCAAAGTATAGAACCTATAAGGGTAGGAGAATATTAATTGTTACTAAATTAGCTCACTCATGGCTGAAAATTTTTGCCAAAAATGAATTAAAACAGTATAATTTGGTATAAATACAAGCAAAACCATATACTAGTCTTAATATTAAATCCGGTAGCATCGGTGTAATAAGATAGTGAATCAGAATCCAGCAATTCTGCAATCCAGAATTCAGAAGGGAAGAGAACTCAGAATTCTTTCCGCTCTAGGTGAAGATGGAATCTTTTTTAATACCGAATTAAACGGATTTGATATAACACATATATAACCCATTTGGTATCTATTTTTTTATAGATGGGGAGGGTAGGAAGTGTGGGAAGTGTGGGAAGTGTGGGGAGATGGAGGAATTTTTCTACTTTTTTTCCCTATTTTATTTCTCTCATTCCTGACTCCTGACTCCTGTACCAAAAACCCGCACCTTTGCAAAGATACGCTTAGGGGTTCTACACAAAAGTATTAAGAGAATACTTTGAGTAAATTTACATGTTTTTCTATATATGAGGTAAATTTAGATAATGGATAATATTGATCTGGTTAATTCAGATAAGTCAATTCGATTTACAGCAGATGGGATTGAAATGTCTCCACTTGCATACTCGCAGCTTCTGTATAAGCTTACAAAAAGCAGAAATATTGAACGTGATGTATATTCACTTGGCGGTATTATTAGTGAGTTTGAAGCCAAATTTGCTGATTTACTTGGCAAAGAGACTGCCGTTATGATGCCATCAGGAACGCTATCCAATCAAATCGCAATTCGGGAACTTGCTAATAATAAAGGAAGAGTGCTTGTCCAAAAAGAAAGTCATATCTACAATGATTCAGGAGATTGTTTACAAACCCTCAGCAGATTAAACTTAATACCACTTGCTCCGGATCGAGCTACATTTACTTTGGACGATGTGAAGCAAGTTATTGACAAAGCGAAAACAGGCAAAGTTGTAACAGAAGTGGGTGTCATTTCTATTGAAAGTCCAGTGCGAAGAAAGTACAATGAAATTTTCAACTTTGAAGAAATGAAGAAAATTTCAACTTTTGCCAAAGATCAAGGTATTAGGCTCCACTTAGATGGAGCAAGATTATTTATTGCATCGACTTTTTCTGGTATATCGCCAAAGGAGTACGCTTCTTTGTTTGATACAGTTTATGTTTCACTGTTTAAATATTTCAATGCTGGCTTTGGAGCAATATTAGCCTGTTCTAACGAGTTCGCAAAAGATTTATACCATGTACGGCGAATGTTTGGGGGTAATATATTTCAAATGTGGCCATCTGCGGTCATAGCCCTCAACTTTCTTGATACATTTATGGATGAACTGAGAATGGCTATCAAGCTAGCAGATGATTTTTTTGATTTAATCCATAAAAATTCATCTTTCAAGGTTGAGAAAATTCCCAATGGTAGTAATGTCTTTAAATTGCATGTATCTGATGTTGATTTGGATAAGTTTAGGGATACGTTGGAAAAGAAAAATGTTTATCTTCCAGAGCCAGAACCTGATAGCAATACTTTCTTGCTGAGAATCAATGTAACCTTGAATCGCATCTCTGCGGATAGACTGGCACAAATATTTATAGAATCATTACACGCTTAGAGTAAAAACGATCGATCCCGCACCTCAAAGCCCCGTACTCAAGCCTTAAAAAAATTCCCGATAAATGACTGATCGAGCTAAACTAAAAGATGCTCGATCGGGCAAGAAATTTATCGGGCAAGAAATTTTGCAGGTTAAATCGACGATCAGTCAGTTTGTCTTTTCAAGCAATAAGTATTCTTGACATCCTCCCGACGCTGCACTTGCGTGACAGCGCGGGATTCCTAACCATCGCGCTATTAGGGCTTTCTGCTGCCTCTTGCAGAGGAGCTGCGCTAACAATGCACCAGCCTCCAAGGTCAAGCCTCTTTCCGGTCTAAAGGCGCGCTCCACAGACTGACACTACTAGCCCAGCAGCCTTTAAGTACTATAGCACACTATTGGAAAAACCGCTCTTATTGATTGGTTTTCCCATGCGACGCTCCCTTGTCAGGAGAGCGCGGGTCTTCAACCAACGTTGAGATAAAAAAATGGGCATCGTAGGCGCGAAGCGACTTCTCGAAGAGTACCCAATTTTTTATCCAATTCATGAGGTGCTGTGGGCGGAAATGGTTCCGCCCTTTAAAAGCGCTATCCCCTATTGAATCAAAGATTACAATAGGGGTATTCTCGGAAATTATGCTAAATTGCCCCAAATCGCAGCTTCACTACTTTAGGGGCAACAAGTAGCTACTTGGAGGCTGTAGCACGAAGTTTTGTTGCGGTCTCGACCATGTTGATGAGCGAAGGCTTCACTTCCGACCATTGGCGAGTCTTGAGGCCACAATCCGGGTTAACCCAGAGGTTCTTACGGGGAATCACGGCTTCCGCTTTTGACATGAGGTTACTCATTTCATTGGTGGGGGGCACCCGTGGCGAGTGGATGTCATACACCCCTGGGCCGATCTCATTTGGATACTTGAAGTCCACGAAGGCATCAAGCAGCTCCATATTTGAGCGCGAGGTCTCAATAGTAATGACGTCGGCGTCCATGGCTGCGATGAATTCGATGATGTCGTTGAACTCGGAGTAGCACATATGAGTGTGAATTTGGGTATCATCCTTCACACCGCAGGCACTGAGGTGAAAACCCTTCACCGCCCAGTCGAGATAGTGATCCCACTCGCTATGGCGTAATGGCAAGCCTTCGCGGAAAGCAGGTTCATCGATCTGGATGGCAGCGATGCCAGCAGTTTCCAAGTCCACCACTTCATCGCGAATAGCCAGGGCGATCTGATGGGTGGTGACGGAGCGTGGCTGGTCGTCGCGCACGAAGCTCCACTGGAGGATCGTAACCGGACCGGTGAGCATCCCCTTCATCGGTCGATCGGTTAGGGTTTGAGCATACTTAGACCAGTAGACAGTCATGGGCTTGGAGCGGCTGACATCGCCAAACACGATCGGTGGCTTCACATAGCGAGTACCAAAGCTCTGCACCCAGCCGTTGCTTGTAAAGGCAAAGCCTTCGAGATTTTCGCCAAAGTATTCCACCATGTCATTGCGCTCGAACTCGCCGTGAACAGGCATATCAATGCCGATCTCGTCTTGAAAAGCAACGCATTTAGCAATTTCTTCCTTAATGAACTGGTCGTAGTCTGCATCACTTAGGGTTCCTTTCTTCCACTGGGCGCGTGCATGACGCACTTCTTTGGTCTGCGGGAACGAGCCGATGGTCGTGGTTGGGAAATCTGGCAAACTGAGTTTAGCCCGCTGCTTGGATTGGCGTTCGGCAAAGGCAGAGGCGCGGTCGAAATCGCTAGGCTTAACTTCAGCAAGGCGCTTTTTCACGGCATCATTATGGATGCGCTTGCTGGACTTTCGGGAAGCAGCGGCGGCACGGTTAGCTTCAAGAGCTTCCACACTTCCGACTTCATCAAGAAGTTGCCGGAGTTCACTGACTTCTGTGAGTTTCTCGTCGGAAAAAGCCAGCCAGCTTTTCAGCTCTTCATCAAGCTTTCGTTCGTTTTGCAGGGTTACAGGCGAATGCACAAGTGAGCAGCTAGGTGCGACCCAGAGCCGATCCGCGCCAACAGCGGCCTTGGCCTTCTTCAAAACTTCTAGTGAGGCATCGTAATCATTCTTCCAAATATTGCGGCCTTCGACGATTCCTGCGGAGAGAATTTTGTTCTTCGGGAAGGTTGCCAGAACAGTGTCGATGTCCTCTGAACCCCGCACAAAATCGAAGTGTAAGGCGTCAACCGGCAACGCAAGGTAGTCGTCAAGATTATCTCTTACGCCACCGAAATATGTGGTGACGAGCAGCTTTGCCGAACCTTTGGCCTTGGAGAGGCGATCGTATGCTGCCTTCAAAGCATCGCGCTGTAGAGCGCTAAGATCGGTGGAAATAATCGGCTCATCGAGCTGTATCCATTCCGCTCCTGCGGCTGCAAGCTTGCCGATAATCTCTTCATAGACGGAGACAAGGTTATCGAGAAGGGTCAACGGATCGAAGTCTGGGTTGCTAGAATCCTGTACCTTGCCTAGGGAGAGGTAAGTCACGGGGCCGACTAGCACTGGCTTCGCGTTAATCCCCAGTGCCTTAGCTTCCGCGAACTCATCAAAGACTTTGGTGCCGCTTAGGGAAAACGTTGTGTTCGCCCGAAACTCAGGCACGATGAAGTGGTAATTCGTATCGAACCACTTTGTCATTTCGCTGGCGAAAGTGGAAATCTTGTTTGCTTGGCAGTCCTTCTCGTCTTCAACCAAAGAAGCGCCGCCCTCGGTACCACGAGCGATGGTAAAAACGGTGTTGATATCCGTCTGCCCACCTTGCCACTCGAAACGCGACGGCACATTGCCAAGCAGGCAGCTCATGTCTAGCACTTGGTCGTAAAAGGAGAAGTCGTTGACCGGGATCAGATTGATTCCGGCTGCCTGTTGCTTCTTCCAGTTTATTTCGCGCAAGTTCTTGCCAGTGGCTATCAGCTCAGACAGAGGCAGCTCGCCTTTCCAATATGCTTCCGTAGCCTTTTTTAATTCACGCTTGGCTCCGATGCGAGGGTACCCCAGGGAATGTGTTTTGATAGTTGTCTTATGGCTGTTACTCATAGAACTTGTCTCCGATGTAAGAGTATTCCAGCAAATTTCTTTTGCTGTTTTCCTTGTTGTCTATTGGACATTAATCTTACTATATCTATCAGACTTGACCTTGACAAGGGAATACAAATGATGTTTATTCATGGAGTAATGAGCAAAATTCATGGAAAACTGAGCAATGACATTTCTCGAACGCAGCCACCTTGATATTATCCGCGCGGTTGACTTGCATGGGAGTATGACCGCAGCCGCAAATGCGCTACACCTGACACAATCGGCGTTGAGCCACAGTATGCGTAAGCTGGAAGATCGGGTAGGGGTAAAGCTTTGGCATAGGGAAGGACGTAGCCTTCGCCTCACTTCGGCAGGAAACTATTTGCTGACCACAGCCAACCGCCTGATTCCCCAGTTCGTCCACGCAGAAGAACAATTAGCACAGTTCGCTCGTGGTGAGCGGGGAACATTACGAATTGGTATGGAGTGCCACCCATGCTACCAGTGGCTGCAGAAGATCGTCACTCCCTACTTGCGCGCCTGGCCGTTGGTGGATTTTGAGGTCAAACAGAAGTTTCAATTTGGCGGCATCGGTGCGCTCTTCGCATACGAGATTGACCTGCTGGTGACACCCGATCCGCTGCGAAAAAAATCACTACATTTTGAGCCGGTATTTGATTATGAGCAGGTTTTGGTGGTCTCTTCGGAGCACCCACTTGGAGAGAAGGATAACGTCATCCCCCAGCAGCTCGGCGAGGAAGTGCTTTTCACCTATCCGGTTTCTCAGGATCGCCTAGATATCTACACCTACTTCCTCGCTCCAGCGGGCATGACGGTGAGAAAACAGAAAGTGGTCGAGAGTACGGACATAATGCTTCAAATGGTTGCCTGCGGACGCGGAGTGGCGGCTCTACCACGCTGGCTGGTCGAGGAATTCTCTGAAAAATATCCCGTGCGTGCAGTGCGACTAGGTGCCAGTGGCGTCCAAAAGCAAATCTTCTTGGGTGTCCGTCGCACCGATCTTGAAGTTGATTATCTCAATGCTTTTATGGAGCTGGCTCGCAACTACAGTGAGCATTCTTGAATCACCTGAGTTCGGGATAAGGAAAGGAGGATGTAGTAAGCTGAAAGTTACCAAACATCAGAACCATCCTCCGCAATGACTACTAGCTTAACCTCAGTTCGGGATAAGCTTTAACCCTGTTAACCCGAACTCACGTTAATTATGGTTTAAATAACCAATTTATCAATATCTCAGTTCTGACAGATTCTTGGAAGTTGTTCATCTTGCCCAGCACTAACTCCTGGCTGGAATTCATCCCAAGTCTTACGTACTTGCTCGTAGCATTGAGGTGGTGTCATGGGTAGGTTTTTCAAGTAAAAGAACATCGCCCGATCGAAAGACTCCAGCAACAACACAACCTCTGTGGTTGGATCATAATTATCGACAACTTCCAAGATGTGACCAATCATAAAGTGGTGGGGCAAAATTGCAGTGTCAGGAGCCGCTAACCAGGCATTCAGGAACGGCGCAAGGCGAGAACGTCCGACAAAATGGGTTTTGAATGATTCTCCGCCAACCCCCAATGTTGGAGAATTTGTGCTACAAACTATCGCACCGCGCTTCTGACTGAGATGACCCGCCCAAGCATTATAGCCAATGACCAGCAAATTACTGGCAATAAAATTTTGATGCCAATTCGATCCATCGTTTGTTTCACTCATTAGAGACCTCTATTTTGAAAGCAAATCCAGTTGAGATTTAGGCTAAAAGAGCTATGCCGATGCCTAGGAAATATCAACAGAACTTACGCACTCCCGCTATATCTGTAGGGGCGATTTCCTAACGGAATGCTCCGCAAACGCGAATCGCCCCTACATTTAGGGTTGGATTTGGCAATTTACGTAAGTCCTGGAAAAATTAGAGGTCGCCTGGATTTAAGCGCGACCCCATTGCCGATCGCTCTTACGCACTAAAATATCTAGCGACAGGATGATAGGTGACAAAAGCAGTGGTCGATTGCTCTGGATAAAGCTGTTCGCTCTCATCCATCGATAACCCAATGCGATCGCATCCCAATAATTGCAACTGTGGCACTTGATCGATGACCACCGGACAAGCTGGATAGCCAAAACTATACCGGGAACCCTGATACCTCTGGGCTAATACATCGCGAATGTTATCTGGCTCTAAATCTCCATAGCCTAATTCCCGCCGAATCCTGGCATGACTCCATTCTGCCAAGGCTTCCGCCAACTGGACTGCCATCCCGTGGAAGTACAGATAATCCGTGTACTTGTTGTCTTTATAGAGTTCCTGTGCTTTCTCGGTGGCAATTTCTCCCATAGTGACTGCCTGCATAGGCAAGACATCAAATTGATTCTGTTCGAGGGGGCGGATGAAATCAGCAATGCACAGCCGACGCCCGGATTTCTGACGGGGGAATGTCCAAGTGACGAACGGGGTTGCTGTTTTCGGTGTTAACCCCTGCTCGATAACACTAGGCTCGTAAACATGAACAGAATTGCCGATCGCTGCACAGGGGAAATAACCATAAACTAGAGTGGGTTCCAACCATTTTTCTGTGCGAATTTTTTCCTTCCATTCTTCCAATATCGGATGAACCTTTGATGCCAGGAACCAATCATATTCCTCGCGAGATTGACCTTTCGGTTTACGGAATTGCCATTGACCAGCAAACAGTGCCTGCAAATCCATGTACCAGAACAGTTCTTCTAAATCTAGATCGCCACTCTGAAGAATTTTCGTCCCCCAGAAAGGCGGCGCAGGACGTTCGATATCAATCGCCACATCTTCCGAGCGTTTGGTATCAATGACAGTGGGTTCATCGGATTTCTTCCCATCGCCATTGAGTTCTCCATCGGATTTGGACCCATCACCATTGAGTTCTCGATCTGAATCTTCAATCGCCTTGCGTCCCTTTTGGTTAAACTGAGCGAATTCCCCTGTAAAGCCTTCGGTATCCACCCAGGAATGCTGTTCTTTGGCGGGCATCAGTCGATCCATAAAGGTCAAATCGGCAAAAGCATCTTTACCGTAAATCACCTGCCCGTTGTAAGTATCTTGACAATCTCCATACACAAACTTTGGTGTTAGTGCTGCACCGCCTAAAATCACTGGAACTGTAATACCTTTAGCATTAAATGCTGCCAGATTTTCTTTCATAAATGCTGTAGACTTCACCAGCAAGCCACTCATGGCAATACAATCAGGCTTATGAGCAGCATAAGCTTCGACGATTGCCTCAATGGCTTGTTTAATGCCCAGATTGACCACCTTGTAGCCATTATTGGTCAAGATGATATCCACCAGATTCTTCCCGATATCATGGACATCGCCTTTAACGGTAGCAATCAGGAATTTACCTTTACCGCGATCTTCGTCCTCGCCTTCGATTTTTTCCATGTAGGGTTCGAGGAAAGCAACGGCAGATTTCATGGTTTCGGCTGACTGCAACACGAAAGGCAATTGCATTTGACCAGAGCCAAACAGTTCGCCCACAACCTTCATCCCATCCAACAAGAAAGTATTAATAATCTCCAGTGCTTTATGACCTGCATCTAAACCCACCTTTAACGCATCTTCCAATCCAATCCGCTCGCCATCAATAATATGTTGCTTCAAGCGTTCGTCGATGGGCAAATCTGCTAAGGAAGGACCCGATCTAGCATCCTTTGCACTCACCCCCGCAAAAATTTCCGTCAGCTTCGTCAATGGATCGTAGGTGCAAATATCGCCTTCAAATTTGCGCTTGTCATAAATCAAATCGCGACATATCTGTTGATGTTCTTCGTCAATCTTCGATAACGGCAAAATCTTGGCAGCAGAGACAATCGAACCATCCATCCCAGCTTTCATCGCTTCATTCAGGAAGACAGAATTTAAGGTGATGCGAGTAGCTGGACTCAAGCCAAAAGAAATATTAGAGACCCCCAGCATAAAGTGAACGCCGGGCAGATTTTCCCGAATCAGTCGAATTGATTCGATGGTTGCTTTGGCATTTTCCCGATCCTCCTCAATCCCAGTTGAAATCGGTAGGGCTAAGGTATCATAGAAAATTTCATGGGGTGGAATCCCAAACTTGAGCGCATCCTCATAAGCGCGTTGGGCAATCTCGAATTTTTTCTTGGCGGTTCGAGCCATTCCCTCTTCATCAATACAGCCGATGACAACTCCTGCACCATATTCCTTCGCCAATTCCAACACTTTAAAAAATCGCTCTTCTCCATCTTCATAGTTGGTGGAATTGAGCAAACATTTGCCCCCAGCGACCTTGAGACCTGCTTCCATTTTGGTCCATTCGGTGGAGTCTAGCATCAGTGGAAGAGTCGTATTAGTCACCAGTCGTGATACCAGTTCTCGCATATCCCGTTCTCCATCACGCCCGACGTAATCCACGTTTACGTCCAGCATATGCGCCCCTTCTTTGACCTGGGATTTAGCGATCGCCAATAACCCATCCCAATCATCTTCATTCAACAGCTTGCGGACTTTTTTAGAACCACTGGCATTTAATCGCTCACCAACAATTAAAAAAGAATTATCCTGCTCATAAGTTTGGGCGGAATAAATGGAAGCTGCTGCTGGCGTATAGGAGATGGGTTCTCGAAGCTCCCCCACGGCATTTTTTCGCACCGAACGCTCTTTTAGTTGGGTGTATTCCACAGCCTCGGCTAAAGCTTGAATATGTGCTGGGCGGGTACCGCAGCAACCACCGACAACTTGAACTCCATGTTCCGCAATGAACCCTGTCATGGCAGTTGTATATTCTTCGGGGGTCATTTTATAAACTGCCTGACCGCCAACATTTTCTGGTAGCCCCGCATTGGGAATACAGGAAATGGGGAACGGCGAATTTTCTGACAGATATTTGATATGAGAAGTCATCAAATTTGGACCCGTCGCACAATTTAGCCCCAAAATATCAATGGGGAAAGGTTCCAGAATTGCGAGTACCCCAGATATATCTGTCCCCACCAACATGGTTCCCTGGATTTCCATAGTCACGGACACCATTAAGGGGAGTCGCGAACCTTTTTTCGCAAACACCGCCTCAAATGCACTTAGTGCTGCCTTAATTTGCAGAACATCTTGACAGGTTTCCACGATGAAAAGATCGGCTCCCCCGTCATAGAGACCTTCTGCTTGCACCATGAAGCTCGATCTCAATTCATCATAGGTAATATGACCGAGGGTGGGTAGTTTGGTTCCTGGACCGATGGAACCTGCGACAAATCTTGGTTTTTCGGGAGTGGTAAACTCATCCGCACAACGGCGAGCCAACTCTGCCGCCTTTCTACTTAGTTCGTAGGCGCGATCTGCTAGATCGTACTCTGCGAGAACTAAGGGGCTAGATCCAAAGCTATCAGTCTCGACAACATCCGCCCCCGCTGCGAGAAAATCACGATGGACCTTCGCCACTGCCTCTGGCTTGGTGATCACTAAATATTCATTACAACCTTCATATTCCGCTCCACCAAAATCCTCGGCGGTCAAGTTTTGGGATTGGATGTTAGTTCCCATTGCGCCATCAAAGATTATCACTGGACGCTCTGGACTCTGGAGCCGTTGGAGAAATGAAGTCTTTAACTGAGGTTTCGGAGTTTCAATACTTAGCATAGATGTAATGGTTATAGTTGGTCTCGGACTTATCCTGCAACCTTTTAATCCCAAAGCTATTCAGCTTGGAAGGTTGAGGAGGATAATTGTATATTAGAATGATAATCATTCTCAAAATTAAAATAACACAAAAATAATTTTAATATCAAATCCGGTAGCATCGGTGTAATTAAATAGTTAATCTAGGAGTCAGGAGTCAGGAGTCAGGAGGAAGAATTTAAGAACGCGACTTAGGCATAACCACCATATATAGTAAACTAATCGCAAACTACCCCTACATATGGTGTATGACTTAATATTTTGGGTAAGTCCTAAAGAACTGATTTTTCTGTCTTGCGTCAACCCAAAATCTGCTCCATGCACTATCTCCCTAAAACGAAAACCTTGTACTTTTTCAAGAGCATTACAGACACTTACCTTTAGGAGTCAATACTTTTAGATTTAATCAGCATAGCAATAACTATTGGACAATAGATGAATAAAACATCAATACCTGGAAAGCGAGGAATCATTACTTTACTTTCATGCAACAAAGCCCATAGAAGTTGTAAATTCTAGGGGGGTCATTTTATAATAGGCCCGACCGCCAATATTTTCGGGTAACCCCGCATTGGGAATACAGGAAATGGGAGCATATAACTTTACATGTGTTTTTTTGTTCCAGAAATGAGATATAGTTAAGCTATATTTTCTAGAAATACTTTAAGGAAATTATGCTGAAGAAGACTACGGCTGAAGAGTTTTATGATGCTATTGCATCAGACTATGATGATATCCTTGAAAGTGACAAATGTGATGCGCGACACGTCAATGAAGCGGTTAAAATTTTCCATCGTTATAACCATCATCAAGGTAATATTTTAGATATTGGTTGTGGGACAGGTATGCTGAGCCAGTTACTGGAAGGTAACTTTGAATACACAGGCATTGATATCTCAAATGAAATGTTGAATATAGCAAGTAAGAGAGGGTACCAAACTATCTGCAAGCCACTTGAAATAGCATTGGCCGAAGTTGATACAGACTCTTACGACTTTGTTTTTTGCCTAAGTTCTTTACTGTGCATTGAAGATGTAGGAGCTGCAATTATTCATATGCGTCGAATTGCTCGAAAAACGATATTGATCAGTCTTGATGAGGTATCACAAGAATTTATTCAAAAATATGTTATTCCAGTTTTTGATCACTCACAGTTTCCAATTGAAGACGCTGTCGAAGACTACTTTATTGCAGGATGGACCTCCCCTACAATAGACATGTCAGTTCAAACTCGTATGATCTATATCGAACAGAACAATCATCTAAAGTGATTTCTTCTAACCAAACTCCATAGCTAAAGTAGCTCGATGCACAGAAACTAGGGTCTTCAGGATTTACTGTGCTTGACAAAATAGCACTTTGTGCAGGTTGGCTGCTTTTCTCAGAAGCACTCTAAAAATAGTATCGGTTGATACAGAACCATAAAAGATCCTGAAGAGCCATAAACTAAGAGATTATAATCATAGCCCACTTTCTATCTTTCAAAATAATGCGGAAAGCGGCTATAGTTGGAAATATTAAACTCTCACGTAAACCTTAACACTTCGAAGACTAACTAGAGGCCATCTAAGTTGTTAATTTGTCGAGGATGATGACACTTATCGAACGCATTTTCCGTGCTATCAAACTAAGTGAGCATCAGCGACAGAGTCTGAAAGTTCAGTATTTATTACTTCCAGTACTCAACTCATTCGGACTGGACTAATGATCCCAGTTCTTTTTGATGAGAGGTGCTAGAAGATCTATCCATTTAGCAGGGTATCCTTCAGGCACTTTCTCAAAATGGTGCATATCAACAACTCCCTTATCCTCTAGAGTCCAGTCTCCGCCCCATATCCATCCTTTCTGTTGCAAAAAGTTTACCACAGGGCAGTTTTTCCACAAAGCTCCTGGATCACTATCTCTCGGTAAGTCTGATGGGTAAACCCTTTTACTCCTTGGATAAACCTCTAGATTACCAGCATTGCCATAGCCATAAGCAGCATTAGTACTGGGATTAATATCCAATGCCAGCCCCAGTGCGTGGAGAGATAGACCACCATTCATGTTACCACCCACCTCTCTAAAGTTGAAAGCACTTGTATTATTTGCTTCCATGGAAAGGTTATCACTCCAGCCTCCATTTTTGCAACGAAACTGTGATGCACCAAGGACTATCGCAGAACATATCGGAAAATCTTCATCAAGAAAGAATTCGAAAAGCTCGATAATGTCGTTCACAAGAGTTTGATCGATCAATATCTGTCCCTTGTGTTTTTTATTGTCAAAGCCCCAGTAAAAAACATCAATAAGTCTTTGGCGCTGCGCAATTTCAGGCGGGCAGTTGGTTGGCAGACCAAACAATGCTTCTACTCTACTGAAATTACTATCTATAATGTAATCACTATCAGACACAAACTTATTCCTCCTTCCATCTTATCAACCCGAGATTTGGCAATGCCTCTTACCCTATTCTTCAGGGCAAAGATACTTGAGTGAGCATGCACTTGAATGAGATATTCTCAAGCAGGAAACTACACACATATGAGAGGATAACCAAGTAAGTTTTGGTTTTCTTAACCAGAAAAGTGCCTTTTCTAATTAAGAAAACTCACTTCTAACCCATAATATCGTTAATTGTCTCCATTCCATAAACGGGCGGAATACCAGAAGGGAACGGATCGCTGGGAGATTCTTCCTTGATGAATTTCTCGCCAGTCTTGGTATAGCGTTCTACACACAAACTTCTGGCCCAATTGACTACCATATCTATTGTTGGCACGCTGTATCCTATTTGATAGGCTATCCATTGGGCAATGCAAAGCCCATAATCGATATCATCCGTAAAGAAACGATGGCTAGTGTCAATTTCCCACTCTCCTGTATCAAGTTGCCTAATTGGAGGCTTAATCGCACCTAAGGTTTTTGAGGTAGTGAAAGAATCTCGAATGTTGCTGTTCGTTGACTGATAGGAAAGTCGCTCAAGACTCAAGTAGTCAAGCATATAGGAAAAATAAATATCAGGAAAATGTTTTTTGACTCCATCTCGAATCATTGAATAATCAGCATCAAGTTCACTCAGAATATGAGCTGAGAAATCGTCAAAATCACGATAAAAATAGGGGACTTCTTCCAATTTTGACCACTTACCACCATCACGGGTATAAAGCCCAAAGCAACGGGCAGGATGGATAATTTGATTATCAACTGATAGCGTTAATGACAGAAAATTTTCAGCCTGATGAAATGTCCCTGTTTCAAACCAGTCTTTACAGATAGCGCTGAAAAAGAAATCATTCAAGAATCCAAAGAAATGATGCGGAGCAACAGCCGCGATATTGACTGATTTGCACCCGCCATATATCACTCCTACTCGACCATATTCACGGACACGACAGATCCAGGGTAGCAAGCCAACCGCAAAAGTTACCAAGTGGTTTAGAGTAAATTTCTTACTAATCTCCTTGACCATCCAGTTGAACCCTCCCTGACCATATAAAGTACCAATGCAAACCAGCCTGTCATGGGGCAAATATTTAGCAATACGGTGTAGAGCATAACGATAAGCATGTACAGGCATACACAAAACAACAATATCGCTATTAGGGATTACCTCAATAGGGTGACTCGATACTCGGGTGAGGTGGCCGCTAAAAGTCCGCAGGATTTCTTGTTCAACAGACTGCAACTGGAGTTCTACATTATGCAACCAGTCATTGGGACGTCTTGTTAGAAGCTGTACTTGTAAATCACGCCCTGATAGTAACGCTATCAGGGCGTGAGCACTTGCTCCACCTCCTACTATAGTGACAACTTTTGGTGGCTGAGGTGATCTTTTAATACTCATTGCTTTTCGTCTAAATGTATATGCTTACTCCAAAGTAGCAAGATAGAAATGCGTCAGGACTTGACCATCAAGTAGTTATAAACAAAAGTGGCACTCAGTGCCACCTTAATTTGCAGAACATCTTGACAGGTTTCCACGATGAAAAGATCGGCTCCCCCGTCATAGAGACCAACTGCAGGCACGCCTGTTGCTCGCTTTCAATTCATCATAAGTAATATTACTGAGGGTGGGGAGCTTGGTTCCTGGACCGATGGAACCTGCGACAAATCTTGGTTTTTCGGGAGTCGTAAACTCATCGGCACAACTGCGCGCCAACTCTGCCGCCTTTCTACTTAGCTCGTAGGCGCGATCGCCTAGATCGTACTCTGCGAGAACTAAGGGGCTAGATCCAAAGCTATCAGTCTCGACAACATCTGCCCCCGCTTTGAGAAAATTACGATGGACCCTGGCCACTGCTTCTGGCTTAGTGATGACTAAGTATTCATTACAACCTTCATATTTGGCTCCACCAAAGTCCTCGGCGGTCAAGTTTTGGGATTGGATGTTAGTTCCCATTGCGCCATCAAAGATTATCACTGGACGATCTGGACTCTGGAGCCGTTGGAGAAATGAAGTCTTTAACTGAGGTTTCGGAGTTTCAATACTTAGCATAGATGTAATATCATGTCCGGTAGCATCGGTCTTGTATAGCAAAGGTAAGGAAGAAGGAAGAAGGAAGAAGGAAGAAGAAAGAGGGAAGAGGAAAGAAGGCTACCCTCGCAAGAAAAAACCATCATTTCCTGT
>NZ_JAAHGB010000109.1:0-16433 GCF_010672695.1 Okeania sp. SIO1H4 | reverse complement strand
CTGGGACTCTGCTTAACCATTTAATATCTGTTAGTAACTGTAGATTTTTTTGAGTATATAAAGCACTATCTGCCACCATTAAACTATCAAAATTTAACTGCTTTTTGAAATCTTTCATGCCTTGGACCAAACTTTTTTTGGTCAGATTCATTTCCCGAACCAATTCTCATCCACAATGGGACATCTCCATCATTCGTACAAATTAAATCCATCATAAATTGTTTTAGATCGGGTCGTTTATCTCTCGAATATCCAGAGGTAATTTTAATAGTTTTTGGTTCTATATCTTCCGTGGATTCATCCTCATATGTGTGATCATCTCCATGAACATGAAATGATGTAGAATCTAGGTGGACTGTGCTTATCTCTAGCTGATAACTTTTCACTGCTTCTAACACCACAGACATGAAAATCTGATTTAATCCTCTGTGATACAGTTGGTCTAATACCCGACCTAATTTATCATCATTAAAATACTCTGTTTTTACCCCTTTGCCAATTAAATGTTCTATAGCTTTTCCATCAAAAAATTTACTAAATAAATATAGTGGGGATGAAACTAATCCTAACCCATTTAAGAGCATTCCTTTAACTACTTAACCCCCTGTTATTTTTTCTGGTAACTGAACTCCCGCGTAGTCGATTAATTTTCTGTTCTATGCCAATCTCGTCAATAATTCCTGCTACCAAACCTAGATGGTCTACATTAGTTACTTCTATTGACATTTTCTCCTCTTTTTGATCTTCACTTAATTATCTAGAATTAGAGCTGATTGATCAAGTAAAGATTAAGGCGCTGAATCACTTGCTATACTTAGGCTTGAGGAGTTATTGTCAAGTATTACCCTAATTGCTAAAAACTAGGTAATATCAGACTTTTAGCGAAGTTTACAAATCAGCTCTTACAGTTTGAGGTTTTTTTTCTTAAGTCTAAATACTTACTCAAGTTTGACCATCTTTGCATACTACATTTTGTCGTGCGGAATGTGGGCTAAAACTAAGTAAGGAGGTAAAGATTGTTCCGAAAAATCTGATTTTAATCTTAAAAGTAGGGGAATAAGGCAGCATTTTTCAATCTTTTTCCTGTGTTATTACCTCTATTCCACTCCCGACTCGTAACTCAAAAACTTAATCGTAGGCAAAAATACCAAATAGCTTCTATGAAATAGAGGGGAGATGGAAGCATTTTTCTACCTTTTTTCTATTTCTGAATTTCTTTACTTTTGAGGACTGAGTTCTGAGGAGGGCAGCCAAAAGCACATACCCCGTGCAAATATACCATAAGGGTTCTATAGAGGTCTTCCATAGTTACTAAAATTAAGGTACTATAGTAGTCTGTCTATAATTATCTATACAATAACTTTCATGGCTGTACCAAAGAAGAGAACTTCCAAGTCTAAGACAAATATGCGAAAAGCTCAGTGGAAGCGTAAAGCAAGACTGGAGGCACAGAAGGCGCTATCTTTAGGGAAATCAGTTCTTACTCAACGTTCCCACAGTTTTGTATATCCAAGTGCTGAGGAAGAAGAGGAAGAAAATTAATCTATCAGAGAATTGGGAAAAATAATGTCCAATTCTCAAAATATTTTAACCATTAGACTAATTTATCCTAGCAACTGGCAAAATGAACATCGCATCACCAAAAGAATAAAAGCGATATTTTTTGGCAATCGCCTCCTGGTATAAGCTAAAAAGGCGTTTTCTCCCAATCATTGCACTTACAAGCATCAGCAGACTGGAGCGTGGTAGGTGAAAATTAGTGATTAGACCTTCTACTATTTGCCACTTGTAGCCTGGATAAATAAATATATTGGTATAACCAGAAAATGGTGAGATAGAAAGCTGTTCATTACTATTGTTCTGATTAGCTAGCGCTGCTCCCTCAAGAGCTCTAACTACTGTTGTTCCTACTGCAATTATACGTCCACCTTGGGATTTTGTTTGATTAATTTTGTCTACAACTGATGGTGAAACCTCTATCCATTCGTAGTGCATATCATGCTTCGTGATGTCTTCAGTCTCAACTGGCCGAAATGTACCAAGACCAACGTGTAGTGTGATGAAAGCTAGTCTAATATTTTTTTGTTCTAGTTTCTCTAGTAATTCATCAGTAAAATGTAAACCAGCAGTAGGTGCAGCTACTGCACCTAAAATAGTACCATATACAGTTTGATATTGTTCTGTGAGAGCCTGTGAATCTGTCACATAAGGCGGAAATGGCACATGACCAAATTGGTCTAATAAATTGATTAACGAAATTCCTTGAGGTAAGTTAAACTGTAAAAATCGCCCACCAGTTTCTCTCTCTGTTGATAATACTGTTGCCTGTAACTTATAATTACAGTTAGATGAATTAGGTATAAATTCAATTGTTGTACCATTGCTAAAACGTTTACCAGGCTTGACTAAAGCCAGCCAACAATCATTTTCCACTGGTTTGAGCAACAATATTTCTACCCGAGCACCAGTAGTTTTGTGCCCATAAAGCCTCCCAGGAATAACGCGAGTATTATTTAAAACTAGTAAGTCTCCTGATTCGAGTAAATCTGGTAAATCTCTAAAAATACAATTATGATGTGTAAGTGAATCTACAACCATTAAATGAGAACTATCCCTGGGGACAACGGGGTTTTGAGCAATTAGCTCTTGGGGCAGTTCATAGTCATAAGCATCAATAGACCAATCTACCTCAGTCATATTAGTGATATATAACTCGTAATTGGGTAAAATCCCCCAGATAAATTAGGGTAGTTTTCCCCTAGTGATATGCTACACATTAAGAGAAAATATAGAGTATATAAGTACAGAATTAATTTTCAGAGTGTAGAGCAGATGTATCTGTAGTGAAAAATAACAGATTGATCGTCTAGTTCAAAACTCTAGACATTCTAGAACATAAACCTAAATTATTAACTAGGAAGCGGCAATATCCGCCCCGCTCCCTACAACCGTTTTTCATTACCTTTAATTTTTCCTCTGTAGTAGCAAAAGATTTAGAGGTTAAACCGAGGGAAAAGCAGTAGTTTTCAGCGGTAATAGTTAGATTGAGATGGAATACCTTTACTTTATAGCAAATACTAGCCTCTGCCTGAGAGTAGTTGAATACCTATGCATTACTCATCAACTACCGCTTCAATTTATGACTGTGATTCATCAAATTGATGGTTGGGTAGTAAAAATCAAAATGAGTCACTACTTAACTCCTCAACAACATGGGGATTTTAGGGCTTTTATGAATGAATTAGGAATACCTTATCAGCCTGATATCCGTATCAGAATGGCATTGTGGAGTCTAGAAACTGGACAATCACCTTTAAGTGTGATGAGACGGTATCAGGTAGCAATAGTATCTCATGGCCAGCCCAATCAGGAGGAAATAGAATCATTCCGTACCCAATTTGTCAAGGGTTTAGGGTATTGTCCCGAAACTTTAGGTTGAGCTATAGTTTTACTCTTACTTTAATTTGTACCTGTACTTGTACTTGTACATTAATCATATTAGTACCGGTACAACAAGAGTAAGACACACTTAATTTATTCTTTATAATTTAACTTACTTTTCTAATTTGCACAGCATTCTACAGTTGAGAGCCTTTTGGTCATAAGGAATAGAAGTAATTTGCATTAAAATTGGTTTCTCATTCCAGCCTACAAAAATATCAAAGGAAGAAGAAAGCTAGGCGGTTTTAACCCTTGGATGAAAAATGAGTCACGGAATTGATTCTGTAGTCTGATAGTCCTTTTTTTAAATTAAAGTTTAGCCTATGGATGTTCCAGACTTTTGCTTAGTGCTTCTGGTGGCATAGGCAAATTATTGAATACCTCGCATTGCTGAAAAGAGGGATGAATTTTGGAAGTAGGGAAAATATATAATGATTGTATGATCTATGTTCTATCTGGATATGAAGCAAACAGAGATTTAGTACCTATAACCCTACTGACTACTAAAAATCATACTGTTATTCAACAACGCCTAATACCTGATTAACTCTAAACGAGTTTAATCCAGGTCAGAGGCAGATATAAAGGCAGAAGGGATATAATTTTGTAAGACAAGTTGATAACCTGCTAATTCTAAAGAATGTCCCACCTTAATAGTTAACTTAGATAGTTGATCCTGTAATGATAGAAATTTTGATTGAGGATAATCTTTTTGAGTATAATTACACTTGACTAAAGCTACATCGAATCTACAAGAACAATCTGCTAATTCTGGGCGATCGCTTAAAAATATTTCTGCAGTTTGCCATGATTTTGCTTGTTTTGCTTCTGTAACTGCGAGTAAACCATTTTTATCCCAGTTACCCCGACTACGAGTTTTGACCTCCACAAATATCAGAATTGGAAATTTTTGAGCTTGGTTATCTTCCAAAGGAGAAGTTTTTAGGGCAATAATATCTAACTCTCCCCAGCGACATTGCCACCGTCGATGGAGTATTTGCCAACCTTCTTGAGTTAACCATTTTGCCACTAAATCTTCTCCCAAGAGACCTCTGTCAATTTTTGAGGAAGAAGCAGATTGCCTAGTTGACATCCTCCCGACGCTGCTCTACGAGACAGGGCGAGATTCCTCCTTCATCGTTGATAGGGGCTTTCTGTTTCCTCCTCCGGAGGAGCTGCGCTAACATAGCACCCGCCTTCCGGGATTTACTCCCTTCAGGTCTTACAGTCGCTCCACAGATTGAAACTGCGAGTCCCGCAGCCTTCTTGGTGGGTGTTCCCTTGCGTCTATCGCCGACGCGGGTTTCCATCCGCAAAATATTTATACTTGCCTTAACATCGCGGTCATGGTGAGTGCCACACTCAAGACAATCCCACTCCCTGATATTTAGAGGCAATTTCTCAACCACATGACCACAATTAGAGCAGCGTTTGGAACTGGGAAAATATCTGTCAATCTTGATTAACTTTCGGCCATACCAATCAGCTTTGTACTCTAATTGCCTGACTAATTCTCCCCAGTTAGCATCACTATCCCCCCCTCTTGCTCCTCTCCTGGGAGGGGATAGGAGTGGGTTGTGGTTCTTGACCATGTTTTTAACTGCCAAATCCTCAACCACTATCGTTTGATTTTCACGAATCAGTTGTAGGGGAACCGTCAGATTGGCGACGTATGTTAGCTTGTGAGTATAGTCAAGCCTTGAATCTTTTATTTTTCCGTGTATTCTAGCTACTTTTAATTTGGCCTTTTGATAGTTACTTGAGCCTTTACTCTTACGCGAGAGTGACTTTTGAGCTAACCTCAGTTTTTTGTGTAACTTGTTAAGATTCTTTGGGTTAGTTACTTTTTCCCCATTACTTGTAGTTAAGAGACTGGTGATTCCTAAGTCAATACCTAAGAGTTTTTTGACTGCCTTGAGTTTTAAATCTGTGGTGTCATTAATTCTCAAAGAGACAGACCATCTACCACTAGAGTCCAGTTTGACTGTTATTGTGGTAGGTAAACTATCATTAGGTAGTTGCCTAGTCCACCTAATAGGTAATGGTTCTACACATTTGGCTAGATATACTTGACCATCTTTCCACTTAAATGCTGACTTTGTGAATTCAGGACTACCACCATTTCGTTTTTTCTTAAAGTTAGGATATTTAGCACCTCCACTAAAAAAGTTAGTGTTTGCGTAGGATTCCGTAGGAAAAGCAGTCTGTAGATGTCTCAAACCTTGTTGTAACGGTACACCGTTAACTTCTGTTAGAAAATCTAAATCTTCCTGTTTTTTCCAACAAGTAAGCATAGCTGAAGTTTGTTTGTAGCTCAGTCGTTGTTGCAGTTCATACCAAGCTTGAGTTCTAGCAGCTAAAGCTTTGTTGTAGACCAAGCGTACACAACCGAAAGTTCTCCGCAACAAGTTTTCCTGTTCTGGAGTCGGGTAAAACCTAAATTTATACGCTTTTTCAACCATCTACTGTTAGCCAAGTAATTTTTAAAGTCTAACATATTGTGTGTGAGATATCAATATTGATTGGTTTTCGCGAAGGAAGCTCCCACAGGCCGGAGAGCGCGGCTCTCCAACCAACGTTGTGATCAAGAAAAGCTCATTTTGGTTTATTCTTCTTATTATGGTTATGGACTGCCTGGAGTAAATTAGACAGAAGTAGTATGAATTTTAGACAACAAAAAACTTCCCAAATTTTAGTCAGCTTCGTCTTTTCACTAATAGTATATCTCATTACTATTGGGGCAATAACTGCCTTAATATTTACTAACCCAACACTCACTCTAGCTGATGAGTATAACAAGCAAATATTAGTGGGTGTTGATTTTTCTGGTCGAGACTTAACTAATGATTCATTTACTAAATCTATTCTGCGTAAAAGTGACTTCAGTAATTCAAATTTAACTGGCGTTAGTTTGTTTGGCGCTCATTTAGAAGGAGCGAATTTAGAAGGAGCTAATTTAAGCTATTCTACTTTGGATAATGCGATTTTTAACAAAGCAAATTTGACTAATGCTATTTTAGAGGGTGCTTTTGCTTTTCATACTCAATTCCGTGGTGCAATTATTGATGGAGCAGATTTTACAGATGCTTTTTTACGAGCAGATACTCAAAAGGAGCTATGTAAAATAGCTCAAGGTACGAATCCTATTACAGGTAATGACACAAAGGATACACTCTTTTGTGATTAATTTTATTGGCTTGATTTGAAGTAATAAGGTAGAGGGAATGAGCAGAAGTAAAAGTGAAGTACATTTATTTCGATCTTCCCTTTTTTATTTTCAATATATGGGAGTAAATCCTATTTTTGATTGGTATTTTATTAGATAGATAACCACACAATAATTCAATAGTTGTAGTAAAAAAGATTAGATAGGGTGTGTGACAGTATGCTTACCATTTATGGAATTACGGTCGGTTTTACACTTGACCATGTGCTGGAGGATAGTGCGTTATTTCACACGCTTCGTACCCTATGTTTTTGATATTTATCTGACAAACACTGTATAAGTTACACCGTTAATCTCATCAATTAATGCTTTAGTATAGCCCTAGGAATATGAGAAAATTTATTGATTTTTAGACCTATTATTCCTTGTTATTTCTTGTATCTTGTATAGCAGAAGTAAGAAGGAATAATTTTGTGTTATCTGAGTTTTATAGCCATCGAAGCCAAGATTATGACATTTCTAAATTATCTAACTCAATTATAGATTATTTTTGATTTTTGTCTTGCCCATAGCGCTATAAGACTATCAAATTATTTAATATTAATTAAACTTATACTTAATTAATTAACATATTTATAATTTAAACTAATTTTGACAAAAAAAGTTGAAATGAGCTATCGAAAGCCAAATTTTAGCGAAAAATCGCAATTTTGCGCCTGTATGAGCAACCTTTTCATAAACGCTACAAGTCTTGATATGCAATAAATACAGAGTTTTTGCTTCTCAGCCAATTTTGATGTATATTGATAACAAATTATTCGCTCTGCGTAGGTGCTTATTAAAATGAATCATGTTTTTATTAATTATTCATAGTATAGCAGTCGAAGCAAAGGGCACGGACGTTAAGCGAAGCGAACAGCATCATCAACTCTCCATAGGAAAATCTTTTATTGTTCCTTTTGACTTTCTGACTCAGTTTTTAATGGGAAACCATTGACATCCTCCCGAAATTGCGCTTACGCTACAACGTGGGATTTCTTAACATCAATAACTTTTTGTCTTAAGTCGTAGCTATAAGGAGCAGGCATAATCTTTCCTAGATATAGCAATGTGCGCTCAGGTATTTACAATGTCCAGCTCAAAGTGCAGTAAGCGAACAGGTGTACAAAAAATAATGTGTAAATATGCCAGCGCACATTGCTATAATTTTTCTCTATTAGACATCTCCAGAAAAGAGGGAATAAGGAATAGGGAGAAGTAATTGATAACTTACGGATAAGAATTGATTTTATTTTTTTTTGGAGAAGTCTATGATGTCCGCGCTCTTTGCTTTGACTGCTATAAGCTTTTAATATGTCCGTGCATTTCCTTCAATTGCTATAAAATCAAAACATTATTTTGTGCAGCTTCACATCAAATTGGTATCAGGAATTTTGGCGTTGGTGAATCAAGCGATGAAACCTAAATTTAGCGAAATATAAAATGCTTTTCTGTTAATAGTTAGACAATTGCCATTAAAGCACAATCATAGCCACGTATTACCAACGCTTGATTTTTTTAGTTAGCTAATTCGCCTAAAGGTACTTGTATTAAATCATAGATAGTGGTGCTTCTTAATCTCTCCAGTTCCTGAATCCACTCTGATTCAGAATAGAATTTTTCTTGATACTTTTTAGCCAATTCAAAGTCTGTCGATAAATCAGTTTTTTGCCACATACTTAAAACGGTGCTACGACGTTTTCTACACATAATTAATTCGATAGTTGCTATTGTAGAACGGATTTCTAAAGGCGCTCTAAGAAGATTTTTCTTTGCCTTTTCATCTAAATGAAAAAGATGCTCTACTTCTGATATTTTATCTGGAGCATCTAAACAACTATCTTGCAATTTTGAAATTAAATCATCTGAGTCAGTAATTTGATATTCAGACATATTTTCTACATCAATAATTTGTTTCCACAAAAATCGATTGTGAGACAAACTAAACTGTAAATCTCTAGCCTCCATTGCATCTTTCACATCTTGACGATATTTCGGACAATGTAAATAAATACGCAGTAATAAATATTCTGCTTCTTCTAATAAACTACGCTCTCGAGGTGGAGATAAAACTTTTTGTGAAGTATTATTTTTCCCTTTAGTAGAATTTCTACTATTTTGTCGATAATATTTTAACTGTTTTGCTACTAGCAATGGTACTGATAACAACTCATCCTCGCCTAAGAGCTTTTTCCAATGAGTAACAACTTGGTTCAACAAATTTTCAGTAAGTAATGAAACTCTACGAGAATCTCCTTGACTCAAAATATCTGCACAATATTGAAGATAATAAGTAAGCTGATTATCGTTAGTTATTTTCGTTAAAATTTTAATTATTTGTTGAGTTGCTTGACCATACTCATCTGCCAAACTCAAATTTTTATTTGCTGCAATATTTTGAATTTGCCAGTCAATCCATAGTGGAGAATTAACTAATAATTCCTGATACCTTTCAGAAGAATAATTTTGCAAATATTCATCAGCATCTTTCCCATCAGGAATATTCAATATTCGTAGTTGAACTTCCCCTTTATAAGCAAGATTTTCTATTTCTACAATTGCCCGGTTAGTAGCTTGAATACCTGCTCGGTCAGCATCAAAATTTAAGATAATTTGTTTAGACTCTGTATAACGTAAAAGTTGTTTAATTTGAATAGAACTTAATGCCGTACCTAGAGAAGCAACAACATTATTAATTCCCGCAGCATGGAGAGCAATTGCATCAAAATATCCTTCCACAACCACAGCTTTATCCAGTTTTGAAATAGCAGTTTTTGCCTTATCCAAACAAAATAAAGTTTTACCCTTATCAAATAATTCAGTTTCAGGAGAATTCAAATATTTAGGTTGTTCATCACTCAAAGTTCTCCCACCAAAACCAATAACTCTACCTTGCGCATCATTAATAGGAATCATCAAGCGATCGCGAAATCTATCGTAATAACTATTACCTGATTTTCTAGGTAAAATTAATCCTGCTTTCTCCACTAACTCTACAGGAAAACCTTTTTGTTCCACCAAATAACCATAAATAGTTTCCCAACCATTAGGAGCATAACCCAGTTGAAATTTTTGAATAGTTTCTTCTGTAATTTGACGTGAAAATTTTAAGTACTCTAAAGCAATTTTTCCCTGTGATTGTCTCAAAGCGTGTTGATAAAAACTATTAGCCATTGCCAAGATTTCATAAAGTTGTTCCCGCAGAGAAATTTGACGTTGAAACTCTTGTCTATTTTCTGGTGATTCCGTTTTAATTTGTATTTGATAACGTCTGGCTAAATCTAACACTACATCACTAAAAGAAGACTTACCAACTTCCATCAGAAATTTCAAAGCATTACCACCTGCACCACAGCCAAAACAGTAGTACATTTGTTTGCTGGTACTAACAGTAAAGCTAGGAGTTTTTTCTTCATGGAAAGGGCATAATCCTACATAATCTTTACCTCGCTTTTTTAAGACAATATGCTCTGAGATAACATCATAAATGTCAGCTCTTTCCTTCACTTCTGTAATAGTATCTTGATGAAAACGAAAATTATTCATAGAATTTATTAAATAATTGATTGTCAATGATTTTGAGGATTTGTGATCTGTAATCTGTTTGGCATTTAAACTGTGATAATGGCATTGCCTTTATTTTATTGATTTGCTATTCATTAAACATTTTTCAGACTTCATAAAAACTTTGGCTATTGCTTATTTTGAGAAAATCCACGAATCTTTTTTTATCTGAATACCCCAAGGCTCCCATCACATTTATTCTCTCTTTTCTTCGGTCTCCTCTAACTTTTTTTATTCGCCCTTTTTTACACCAATTTTTTCTAATGATTACTCTCAAACTAAATCCACTTTTGTCCTAAAACCATACCTGGATACCCTTAGGCTTTTCCTTTTCTATTCTTAAAATACTCTTCTATTTTTGTTAATGCTTTTCTATTGTGAGGATTTTGTTGGAATTTTTAGCTACATTTTGCCCAAAGGTAAACGTACTTTTTTATTTCTAATATTCTCCTCACTTGCGAACTACTTAAGTTAATTCCTGTTGTCTCCTCTAAGTATTTTGGTAATCTTTTGGTTGTCCATAGCCTTAATTAATCATCCTAGTTCTTGAGGTTATTTTTTGACTATATTTAATGATTTTTCTATATATTTCTCTGTAGCTTTTGATCATTACCTTTCATTCTTTCATCTTTGAGACTCTCTAGGTTATCTGGATCTCCATGGACGCACCAGTAACATACTTTATTCTTTGAGCAACCGATAAATTCAACAATCTCTTGTTGTGTTTTTCCATCATTTAGTAATCATCAGAATTCTTTCTCTAATCTAATATCTCCATTTTCTTCTCTTTTTAGAGATTTTTGCAGTTTTTATTTCTGAGCTGATGTGAGATTATTTTTGCCTGGCATATTTCTTCTTGTTTTTTCCGTTTCTAGTTTTTAATTATACCAATTTAAGCTTATAGCAGTTCCTATCAGAAGTGAGGGGACAAAATTCATTTGTTTTATGGAGTAGGGAGTAGCTCACAAGGGTAGGTTTTTGACTTTCTGGTTGCGACTGGACTTGGAAGAAAAAAGCTTAGATATAGCAATGTGCGCTGGCATATTTACAAATTGTAGGAATTGTCCAATAGCTAAAAGTCTTATATTATTCCAACGGAGATGCTGCGCAAACAGATTTTTATTCCCCCTATTGCCTGTTGCTTTCCGGAGCTGTTGCCTGTTGCCTGCGCGCAGCCCTATATTATGAGTTTGAATGTATTTATGCTTAACTTGTCCACTTTACCCTTTTATCTAATTTGCCTGACCCGCGTTATCCCTTAATTGTCAAAAATATACCCTTGCAAGGTAGGGAGCAGGGAGTAGTAATTCGGGAAACAGGAAATAGAAAATAAGAAAAACAACTGTACCTCAGTAAATTGAGAAATGCTATAGCAATTTTCTTTGAATTGTGAAATATTTTAGACTTTTAAGGAATAGGGAATAGGGAACCTTGAAGTCATAAAATTCTCATCCATAATTCTGAATTTCTCTAGTTGAAAGATATATAGCTATCCTAGATAGAAGATAAATATTAGCTACAGAGCAAGATCAGTAACTCTCTGTATTTAGATAACTAAAATTTGTTCAAAACCTATTATATGACAACTTATGATAACTATAGTATTTCCATTTTAGGCGTAAACATAGATGATGATTTTTGACTACAAAAAATTTTATCTATCAATCATCTTCCCCTATTCTTTGTTCTCTCTTAAATGTAAATTCTATATATCTTTCATATATATCTCAGTTCTATTCTGCCTAGCAAAAATTTACAACTTAAATAGAACTACTGGAAAGAAGAGCTTTTGCAAAAGTCAATATTAAATCTTTTTTCCTTTCGTCCTTTTCTCTTCTATTGCTCCTGATCCCTGTCACTTATGTGGCGAAGTCTACAGTTGAGAAAAAGAGACAAATTGTTTTACCATATAAATTTATCCAATATTATCTGGAAATCAGCCACCGCTCTCAGTCCAATTATTCTTGTGGACAAGTGGTAGAAAATATATCTGAATATTTTGGATGATTAAAATCAGTTCAATTTTGATTTGAATTTACATTTGCAACAATTCTTGACAGTTGTTAATAATTGTAAGTATTCAGAATAAAAACTATAAATATTAAATTAAAAAAAATTGGTTTCAAGCTAGATCAAAAAATATCTAGCAATTTACGAGGAAATGGGTAAACAGTGTTCAAACGCATAAGGCAGGATTTAAAAAACGACCTAATTGCAGGCTTACTGGTAGTCATACCATTAGCTACAACAATTTGGTTGACCATAACTATTGCTCGGTGGGTAATAGATTTTTTGACAAAGATACCCAAGCAAATCAACCCCTTCGATGGTTTACACCCAGCTTTAGTGGGCCTACTAAATTTCTTAGTAGGACTAGCAGTACCATTGCTAAGTATTCTAGTGATTGGGTTAATGGCTAGAAACATTGCTGGAAGATGGTTATTAGATGTAGGCGAGCGAATACTACAAGCTATTCCATTTGCAGGGTCAGTCTACGGCACTCTCAAACAAATCTTAGAAACTCTACTCAAGGATTCTAACGAAAAATTTCGCCGTGTGGTACTTGTAGAATATCCACGTCAGGGAGTTTGGACTATAGCTTTTGTCACTGGTACGATTAGTAGTCAAATTAAATCTCATCTAGGAGACTCAATGCTAAGTCTTTTCATTCCAACGACTCCTAACCCTACATCTGGTTGGTATGCCATAGTGCCAGAAAAAGATGTGCTTAACGTTTCAATGTCAGTGGAAG
Source organism: Okeania sp. SIO1H4 (assembly GCF_010672695.1). Taxonomy (NCBI): domain Bacteria; kingdom Bacillati; phylum Cyanobacteriota; class Cyanophyceae; order Oscillatoriales; family Microcoleaceae; genus Okeania; species Okeania sp. SIO1H4. The sequence continues at coordinate 3,471 of NZ_JAAHGB010000109.1, read as the reverse complement.
ATGCGTTTAAAGTTCTCATATCAGGTGGAATAGTAACTCCAAATCAATCAGTACGTCCAGAAAAAAATTCAAATGATCAACTCAAACCTCTACTTTTAGATAGAGAAGACTATCAACAATTTTCCACTGAAGAAGATTGAACGACTGATAATGAAAGGCTATCAAAAACTGTCAACGACCCAACAGTAATTCTGAGAATATTTAGAATATAATTTTGCCTTGGTAAAGCCAGTCTTTATTAAGTCTTAGTTGACCCGCCTAAGTATTAATTTACTACGTTATTTAAGCGAGGGCGACCTTCAGATGTTTCAACAGTCTGTAGCTCTATCACTAACTATTAAATATTCTATTTGGGTATTGAAAGTGTAGTTAGTCTTAAAAGCTTAAATAACATTTGGTAGTTGGATATTACCCTAGTAATAGGAAATTTTTAAATGTTAAATATAAATTCAGTTGCAGCTTGTGTTGGTACTTCTACTCCAGATACTTTGAATATTTGTAATTATCAACCATTAATAATTAAAGCAATGGCGTAGAGGTAGTAGACAAATGGTTAAGCCACATAAATATGTTTTTCCTAGAACTAAAGCCAAACTTAGAAAGAAATCATTCTATAGCTTCCAAACCGGAGATACTGTTAAAGCTATAGTAACCAAAGTTCAACAATTAATAATTAATAATTAATAATTAATAATTAATAATTACCTCTCCTTGAAAATAAGAGGATTGACTAATCATGAAAATTTTTTCTTTTCTTGGTCGATGGTCGGCCAGCGAGGAGAGCCGTTCTTGCAGACCCTCTCCGCTAAAGCCATCCCACCCTTCGGGAAGCTGCGCTAACGACCGCTTTTTTCTCCTTTAAAGGAGAGGCTTTAAACCTTAATTATTCGGTAAAAAATTGGTACTTATGTTAGTCGAGTTGCTGTTATAAAAACTGGAAAATTCAATATTAAAACTTAAACTGAAACAGTCCAAGGAATTAATTATAAGTATTTTCAACAATTAATAATTAATTCTTAATTATTAACAATTACCTCTCCTTGAAAAGAAGAGGATTGACTAATCATGAAAAAATTTTTTTCTCTTGGTCGATGGTCGGACAGCACAGGTTTCGGAGCCATCCCTCCACCGCTAAAGGAGAGGCTTTAAACTTTAATTATTCGGTAAACACTTGCATGAAATAGATGGTTATACTTATAATTTCAGTGAATTGGTCAAACAGAAAACTACTGATTTTCTCAAGAAAGTAGTTGAGGTTTTAACTTTACCAGTTCAACTTAGTATATTTGATACTTCTGAGCTAACTACTGTTGGCGTTAGTATTACAAAGCAAAGTACAACCAAAAGTTAGAAGGAAAAAGAAAAAGTTTAATGGCACTGAAGGAGAATAATTAAGTTTGTTTTAAGTTAATAGAGGAAAGTAATTTATTTGCTGGTTGCTTTCCTCGTGGCACTAAATTAAAAATTATAGTGTAGGTCTTCAGCAACTATTTAAGATGAACAAAGCTCCTCGCTCCACAGCTCGCGAACTAGCTCTGCTTGGTCTAAGTCAATTACCAACAAATTCAGGCAGTCTAGAAAAAAAGCAACTTCAAGAAGTCATACTAGCAGCAGTTAGAACTCTCAGAACTGAAGTCCAAGATATTTTAGAAACTGCTGCAGCAGAATTACAGAGAGGGAGCGATCGCCTTCTCAATAGTCAAATTAGTGCTAGTGATGTTCAAAGTGCAAGTTCGATGGTCCACGAAGCAGTGGAGTTAGGCCAAACGGCAATTAATCGTATTGGCACTGCTGTGGAATTACCAGAACTAATTCAACTAACTAATCAATTAGAAGTTCGCAAGTATGCTTTAGAAATTTTGACAAAAGTGAATGATAATAAAGAGGAAATTGATAATTTATTGAGAGAATCAATAGTAGATTGGCAAATAGAACGTTTGCCTAGAATAGATATAGATATTCTCAGAATTGCAGTGGCAGAAATGATGTTTATTGGTATTCAAGAACAAGTTGCAATTAATGAAGCTGTAAAATTAGCCAAGCGTTACAGTAGTGAAGATGGATATAGATTTATTAATGGGGTATTGCGAAGAGTGCTACATAAAATTAATTTAGCTTGAAGAGTTATAAGTCTAAAGTAAAAATCAAAATTAAGGTCTTTGTTGTGATAGGAATTATACAAAAAAACCAAAACCGGGACGAGATGAAAAATGCCCTCTAGGCATCCCAACGATGTACGACAGAACGTTACAAGCACTGGTGAAGTTAGGTATGGAACCAGAGTGGGAGGCACGCTTTGAACCTAACAGCTATGGTTTTAGACCAGGAAGGTCAACCCATGATGCCATAGAAGCCATCTTTAACAGCATCAGGAACAAACCAAAATTTATCTTAGATACTGATATATCCAAATGTTTTGACCGAATTAATCATGATGCATTGTGAGGAAAAATTGGAAAATCTCCATACAGACGATTAATCAAACAATGGTTAAGGTCTGGAGTATTTGACAATAATCAATTCCCTATTCCCTAAAAGTGAGGTGCAGTTTAATACTAATCTCTATTCCCTATTGCCTAAACTCATAAAACTTTGTACCTCATCATTCCAAAAGTCCAGTTAACTGAAATGCATTGACCTAATTCCTATCTGACAAAAAAATTAACTGGATCTAGAGTCAAGGAATTTATTCCTAATTGCTTTAGGTCTGACAGCAATTTTCCAACCCACATTCCGCACGACAAAATGTAGTATGCAAAGATGGTCAAACTTGAGTAAGTATTTAGACTTAAGAAAAAAAACCTCAAACTGTAAGAGCTGATTTGTAAACTTCGCTAAAAGTCTGATATTACCTAGTTTTTAGCAATTAGGTATAATCTTGACAATAACTCCTCAAACCTAAGTATAGCAAGTGATTCAGCGCCTTAATCTTTACTTGATCAATCAGCTCTAATTCTAGATAATTAAATGAAGATCAAAAAGAGGAGAAAATGTCAATAGAAGTAACTAATGTAGACCATCTAGGTTTGGTAGCAGGAATTATTGACGAGATTGGCATAGAACAGAAAATTAATCGACTACTTAGCTCACGAATTGACAGAAATTAATTTTCAATTCGTAGACTTTAAATCTGTATCAGATTTTCCTGATCAAGTCCAACCTCAAGTGGGCTTAAGAGAGTCAAAAATAGAATTAGAAAAAAAACGAGCAGGTCGATTTATTTTAGCAACAAATGTTCTTGATCAGATGGAATTAACTACGGAAGAAATGTTGTCTAAATATAAAGGACAACAATCTGTAGAGAGGGGTTTTAGGTTTCTAGGCATACCCTCTATTTTTAACTGATAGTGTCTTCCTTAAGTCCCCTGATCGAATCGAAGCTTTGGGGTTAATTATGGCCTTATGTTGATTGGTTGACACTTGAGGCCAGCGTCAACTACGTCAAACCTTAAATCGGACTAAATCTACTGT
>NZ_JAAHGB010000108.1:0-16757 GCF_010672695.1 Okeania sp. SIO1H4 | reverse complement strand
AATGAAAGGTAAATTTTCTAACACCCCTAAACTGTAAGTTAATACTTTTAGAGCAATTATGACAACAAGTATTAGTAGAGGAGTTTGCAAAATATTTATTTATAGTTAAAATACCTATTTCATTGCTGGAACGGCGAAAGAAAGACTTGAGCGTAGAGAATACTACAAAATATAAAAAGAATCCTAAAGCTATTGCGATCGCTAAAAGTCCTCCCTGTTCAAGCCAAGGGAATGAGTATATAGCTGAAGAGTTTGATATTTGTAAAAGTGTCAACATAGTCTGAATTAATTTTGATAAAGGGACTTATTAATATTCTGGATTTCTCCACTTATGAGAAGACGGATCGAGATGGGGGATAGGGAGCCAAGCAATACACTATAGAAATATTTCCAGAGTATGGAGAGAAAATATTAGACATCTCCAAAAATAAAAAATAAAATCAATTCAAGATATGAAATCAACAATTTTATTCCCTATTCCCTATTCCCTGACTTCTGCAAGAAGTCTATTAGATAAACTTCGCTATCTTCAAGCTTATATGTGTCAATAAATAAGTTATGTTCATTAGTTTAAAAAGTTAATTTGGTTCAGGTAAAAATTGGCTTTCATCGCATTGGTTTAATTGAATATGTCAAGTTTTGTTTTAGCATTAAACATTTCTGGCTTTCTATGATTCATCCAATTTGAGTTCTTGACAAGTGAGAGATTGGTATTGTTGACGTTTGAATTCTTTGAAACCGGGAATCTGATTACAGATGCGTGTCCAATTAGGATTTTTGGACTTATCGAAACGATCAAGATTTGTTGGGGCAGAATGTTCTTCTTCTTGGTGATAGCAGTAAATGGAGGGCAAGTACAGGGGTTTACAGTCGGTTCGAGTGATGATGCGGTAAGCAAAATCAATATCTTCATATCCCCAATGCCCATCATATTCTTCATCAAACCCACCTGCTTCAATGGCGTTCTGGGTTTGAAAAATGGTATTACAACCATGAAAGAATGCCCAAGGATGAGGAGTCGTTGCCAATTTTTTGAGGTAAGGAAGTCTTCGATCTTCAACACGATTATAGTTAGAAGAACTTGCAATGGGAACTGCTTCTGTTAGTTTGTCCCATGTCAGTGGCTCAATATCACCACGACTGATAAAAATACGTTCTGCTGTTAATAAAACATTTTGATCTCGATTCGTTGTATTGATATAGGCACTTAGCTTTGTTAGATAGTGGGGAGGCAAGATAATGTCGGAGTCTAGAGTAATCATCCAAGGATATTGGCTGAGTTTCAAGCCAAGATTACGAGTACGACTTAGGGCGTAGGTAGTTTTTAACTTGGGCTGCTTAATTAAGTAGAGATTGAGCTTGTCTTTGTAGGCTTCATAAAGCTCATCAAGATTATCCCGACTAGAATTATTATCTACTAAGATAATCTCGAATGGAATAGATTTTTCCTGCCAAAATAAGGATTGCAGTGTATTATTGAGAGCAGCCTTACCATTGTAGCAAGGGATTACAAAACTAAACATAGATACAGACTATTGAGTAAATTGCATGAAAACATAATCAGGCTTAATATCTTGAGATGACAACTTTTTGTTCACTAAAGCTGTCTTGAACCCATAATCAAGCCCACCTTTGATATCAGTATAAAGCGTATCACCTACCATGACGATACCTGCCTTATCTACAAAGTTGACATGGGAATGAGCTAGGGCAAATATATCTGGAAAAGGCTTGCCGATGTAAATCACTGTTCCGCCCAGTTGTTGATACATTTGGGCAACCGAACCTGCGCAAAATCGCTTTTCTCCTAGGAGTGAAAGAGTATGTAAATCAGGATTGACACATAGCATCGTCACTTTTATTTCTAGAAAAACTTGAAAATCTTGAGGAGACTCAAAAGCAGAATCTGTTGCCGTTAGCAGTATAAATTCTGCCTCTTGAGGTTGGTTAACTCGCGAGTAGGGTAAACCCTGCAATAACTGCTCATGTTGAGCTTCACCCATGTAATAATAATGGGAACCAACAATTGTTTTATTAGCCGCTGTATCAGCAGAAAGCAGATATCGAGTTGTGTCTCCAGAAGTAACAATGGCTTGATAAAGTGTTTGGCTAATACCCAGAGATAAGAGTTGCTCAGACATAGATGCCCCAATTGTTGGTGTATTGCTGATCAAGACAACGGTTTTTCCCTGATTCTTGAGAAATGTCAACCACTCTATGGCATAGGGAAAGCATCGCTCACCATCTATTAGCACACCCCATAAATCAATAAAAAAAACATCGAATCGCTCGGCGAGTTCATGCCAGGAATCAATAAAACTATTAACTCTCATAATGCTTCAATATTGGACTAGAATTGATAGAAAGATTAGAAAAGAAATCTAGGGCAACTACAGCTTGTTCGACTAGCATTCCTAAACCATTGATTGATGATTTAGCCCCAGAAGCGATCGCCCATTTCTGAAATATTGTGTGTTCAGCAATTTTGTAAGCACACTCCAGATTAGCTCACCGGAGGCAATGAAGCTACGTTCCATTGCCGTTGCCTTGTTATCTACTTTGTCTTTAAAACGCGTCATCATGCCAGTACCAGTTTCGCTGATCCTCTTGGATTTTTCTAAGTGCGACCATTCTATTCTCTTGATCTTCAAATATTTCCCCATACAATTTCTTCGATAGGATGTTTGCCCATCTTTCTTGCTTAATTGAAGACAATATAAACCTTGTACCGACTTCCTTCCATGATTTTGTAAGCTTTTTCCCAACCACTCCCACTTCTTCGTAACACGGGTAATTCTTTAAGAAATCAACAACACGCTTCACTGATGGAAAGCATACATCATCAATGGCAAGAATACCCCCTACTCTTAGCAGTCGAGTTGTATAGAAGCAATCTAGCAGTGTATGGTCAAAAGTGTGCCATCCGTCTATAAAAATGAAATCAAATTGACCTTCATTTGTTTCTAATAGTTTGGGAAGCGCAAATTCTGATTTCTTTTCGATTAGGCTGTAGAAATCAATTCCTACCTCCTCCAATTTCTTGATTCCAACACCATCCCATTGGGTATTTTGGAAAGGATCTATAATAGTGTGTGAAGCGCCTGGTCGTTCACTTATGCCTGAGCAAATATATAGGGAAGAAAGTCCGTATGCACAGCCGACTTCTAAAGTTTTGCGGATCGTGGAATCACTATTAATGATAGAAAATAGAAACTCACCTTCTTCACGATCAACCGTGGAGTGTAGTTTATGAACTTTGCCACTACGCCCTACAACCGAGTCCGCTTCATAGATATTCTTAATAAATTCGTTCATGTTAAGCTTCTTCATTTTTCCAGCTAACCTATAATTCTAATTTGACAAGTGAGAGATTGGTATTGGTGTATTACTAATCAAGACAACGGTTTTTCCCTGACTCTTGAGAAATGTCAACCATTTACAGCATAGGGAAAGCATTGCTCGCCATCTATTAGCACACCCCATAAATCAATAAAAAAAACATCGAATCGATCGCCGAGTTCATGCCAGGAATCAGTTGGACTTTTGACGCTCATAATGTTTCAAGATTGGACTAGAATTGATAGAAAGATTAGAAAAGAAATCTAGGGCAACTACGGCTTGTTCGACTAGCATTCCCAAACCATTAATTGATGATTTCGCCCCAGAAGCGAATGCCCATTTCTGAAATATTGTGTGTTCAGCAATTTTGTAAGCACACTCCAGACAATGAGTTTCTGGGCCAATGATAGCCGGATTTAAGGGTAAGTGATGTCCCTGAATACTAGCTGACGTGGCATTGATAATAAAATCGAAAGGCTCTTGAGGAATATTTTTATAAGTGCAAGTGCTAATCAAATCAAAAGGAAAATCCCGTTTAATCTTTTGGAGACGTTCTTGACTTCGATTACAAATTAAGATACTTTTAGGACACTGATCGATAAGCTCCATCAACATTCCCCGCAACACGCCACCAGCACCTAAGACTAATAATTTCTTATTGCGAAAAGATAGTCTATTGTTACTTTTGACATCTCTGATAAAACCTTCTCCATCAGAATTATCACCGTAAAATACTCCCTGTTGATTGCGAATAATATTAACCGAACCTGCTTGACGGGCACGCTCTGTCAAAAAATCACACAATTCAAAAGCCTGAACTTTATAAGGCACGGTGATGCAAATGTGTGTACCTGATTGTGATTTTAGGTTTAACATCTTTGCTTTTAATTCTTTCGGCTCGACTTCAAACTGTCGAAGTTTTAGGTCTATTCCCTGTGAATGACAGCAGAGTTTGTAGACTTCTCCTAAACGACTATGAGAGAGAACACGTCCAAAATAGGCAAGTTTAAATTCTTGGATTGAGCTAACAGTACTTGGAGACTTTTGTGTGTATACTATGAGTTAAAAAATTTATATTGTACAGATGTTTTACTGGACTAGCAGTAATATAGAATCCGGATAATTGCTATAGCCTGCGTCATTGCGACTTACACTCCGTGGAAGGCAGCAATCTCGTGAAACCCCTGAGATTGCTTCCTGTCGTCGCAATGACGACTTTTCAACCGAATTCTATATAATAGACTTGTCGCTTTATAACTTCAAAAACCCCCAAAAACCTTGTTATATAAGGATTGTAGCTATTGGCACCTAAAAAGGCCTTGAAATTATTGCTCTGTCTAGGTTGGAGCGATTTTTTCCCTCTATTTAGCGACAACTCTAATAGGTAGCCTTGGGATGGGTTGTAAAGGTTTCGAGAATTTTTAAATAATTTCATCCTGAATCAAGATTTGTTTGTTTACACTTTGACTCAACTGAGCTAAGTAAATTCCAGTTAAAACAACTAAGAAAGCTATCCCATTCATAAGTGTTAATTCCTCGCCAAAAATAATCCACGCTAAAAAGCCTGTAAAAATGGGTTCGAGCAATATAAAAAGAGAAACAAATCCTGATGAAAACTGCTTCAAGCTATAAGCCATAATTCCTTGACCAATCACTTGACAGAAAACACCTAGCCCAATAGCGACTAACCATCCGTTCATTGAAGAAGGAAACAGTTGATTTTCAGTCAGCAAAGTTGCAGGAAAAACAACTAATAGTTCTATACTGCAAGCCCAGAGAAGCACTGTAGTTGTCGAAAATTTTTCTCGTAGTTTTTCAACAAGCATATAAGTCCCTGCATAAAACCAAGCAGAAAGTAAAGCAGCTATATCGCCTATCAAGTGATCTGTAGAAATCTGGAAATCTTGTATGCTAATTGAAATCGTTCCTCCCAATCCCAAAACTAAACCGCTCAAAAAGTAATAATCAAATTTTTTGCCTAAAAACAACCATCCAGTCAAAGCGACAAATAATGGCATTAAATTATGGAGTAAGTTAGAGTTGGTAACGCTAGATTCTGTTAAAGACCAAGCCCATAACAATACACAAGGTACACTAATCAGACCAGACATTACACTCAGAACTATATCTTTTTTCGTGTAGGTTTCGGGTTCAATGGAAACACCCTCAATGATTTGGGAGCGTGCTTTCGTGAACGTTTTCCAGACTACTAAAGCAATAATCGCAATCCAAAGACGATTAAAGATAGTGGCAAAAGGGCCGAGTTCGTTTTCGCTGAGTCGAATCAAAATTGAAGCTGAAGATAAAATCAAAATGGCAGTTGACAAGAGTATCAATCCTATCCAATTTGATTTGACCATTGTTTGTGTCTGCGACATGAAGTTCGTGTTTACTTCATTATCTTTTAAATTATTGAGTTGATTTATATCTATTTTTTCTTGATTATTTTCCTGATTTGAAAGCACTTTTGTCTTGAATTACTATAATTTTTTTGAGGACAGATTTTGCTCGAACTGTTGTGATATCAAATCCGCTAGCTTGTGTCGATAACCATCTCTCCGTGCTGGAGAGATGAGAGACAACATTTATAGCGCTACGCGCTAGGGAATAGGGAACAGAAGACTGTAAAAGGGTTTTCCTAGGTCATGCTGCGCAAACAGGATTTAAAAATGTCCTAACCTATTTGCGTACTGCTATACCTTTGGAAAATATAAAACTTATTGGATGTATCAACCCCTAGAGACTTAAACCCGACTTCTAGCCCAAGGAAACGCATAGATAAATGCCTGCACTCCGAGGGTGTATGCGTACTCTTCTTCCTAATCAAAATCCGATTTTCTATTTACAAAAGACATGGGTATAACCTCATAACAAAAGACGATCTATTGAAAAACATCACTAAAACCTTGTTAAAAGGGCCAATACAAATTCAAGCTATGTCCCAAACCACAATCAAAGTAGCCTTGGGATGAGCTTGTGTTATTGGGTAATTCAAGGACTTTAAGGTTAGTTTACTGGTAATCTATCTCTGTAGATATACGAAAATTATAACTTTCTGATATATACAAATTAAATAACTAAATCTGAATAAATATAAATTTTATTTATAATTGGTTTGATTATTTTTTTTGATGTGGTGGTGTAAAAGTAAGTTGATTTATGAATACAAACAATAGTAAAATTACCCAAACTAAAGATGCTCCTGGGATGACGAATCCGAAGATTATCTCCAAATCATTTACAGATTTGGATGGTTTCAAAGAGTTTTTTTATTATCAAGGGCTCGAGAGCGTACAACTCACTCCCGGTTCTCTTCTAGCTGAGTTTTCATCAATTCAAGTTGGTAACTTACATTTCATGTCCGCTCAAGCGAATCAAGGCGTTCAATTATCAGGTGAAAGTCCAAAAGGATACATCTCTTTCGCGATAATTTGGTCTGAGAATGAAAAAGAATATTACTCCTTTCGTTGCCCTATTAAACCTCAAAGAACTATTTTTGGGTTCAATGGTCATAGAGAAATAGACTCAGTATTTCCTCACGGTGCAACGGTGATAGAGCTTATACTGCCCGTTGAAACTTTTAATGCTTATGCAGATCGACTACAACGCCACGATCTAGACGATAATTTCCGGAGTAAACGTCATGTGAATTTGTTACCAACTGGAATACAAGAAATTAAAGATTACTTAAAACAACTGATTTGGTTATCAGTACACCAACCAACTTGGTTTCAAAACCCTCATATTGAAAAACTGGTTGCCGATGATTTCGTTCCTTTGTTGATTAGTCAGATTCCCATTAAGTTAAATTCCAAGTCTTTCCTCAAAGCTTCCCGAAGAGAAAAGTTGATTGCCCAAGCTGAAAAAGAAATGTTAACAGACTTAGAAAAACCTCTGACTTTAAAACAACTAGCTCAAAATTTAGGTTCTAGCAGTTGTGCGTTATCTTTTGGTTTTAAAGATTTATTTGGCGTGAGTCCGATGCGTTATCTCAAGGTGCGACGACTTAATGCAGTGCGACAACTCCTGAAAGCAAGGGAACCCGAAAATTGTACTATAAGCATTCTCGCCAGTAAATTTGGGTTTTACAGTCCATGTCATTTTACTCAAGATTACAAAGCCATGTTTGGGGAGTTGCCTTCAGAGACGTTGGCAAAACACTACTACAAAAGTTAGCTTGCATTACTGAAAGTCAAAACTTTTAGCGTTGGTAAATGAATGGATGAATTAAGCAGGAATAGGCAGTCCTCCTCGACAGTTAGGTATGTTACAGTAGCATGAGAGGTATGTTAGTGCAAACATAATTCTGTAGCGTTAGTCAATGGAAAGATGAATTGAACGTCCCAAGAGCTACGGATCGGGTAATACCAAATCCGGTTAAATAACCTCACAATAATCAATAGCTTAAAATTCTGATTATGACATTATTGGATCTATATGCAATTAGGCGGATTTGATATAACATCTTGAACGCCAGATTTTTTCACACATAAAAAAACAACCCTAGAAAACTAAGCAAAAAATCATGGCCTATTTTGCTATGGATAAAGAATTTCGGTGGTGGTACATTTTCATTAATTGATAATTGATAATTACCTCTTCACTTTAAAGATGTCACAAATAGTTTCAAACTTTAAATGTTAAATAATTTCCTATACTGTAGGATTAAAGTTTTGAGCTGATAAAATCTTACTTTTGACTTTTGACTTTTGAATTTTGACTTAATAACTATGTTACCAACTGACTTACTTTCTCATCGGCAAACAGGAGAAACAATTATTCCTCAAAAACTCAAAATTGATGCTAAAAATTTAGCCATTGCCACAGAGATGATTAACTCTTTTGAAGAAACAGTAGGCAAAACTCAAGGAGAACTCGATAAACGTTTACAAGAAATTGAAGGAGATGACCCCAACTATCGCTTCAAAAGAGGATTAGCACATATGTTGAGAGGCAGTTTTTCTACTTTTGAAATTATCAGTCCTCTGGAACCAATAGAATTAAGAAAACGTGTTTTTACTACAGCAGCAGAAGTTGTTCCTAGTATCCAATCAACAGAATTAACTCTAGAAAAATTAGCCGCACAAATTAGTCAAGAATTAAACCGAGAAGTTGTGCCTGATGAAATTAAAAAAGGTCTCTATGCTGACTTACAAGAAAATAGAATTTTGACTCAATTTGATGCTCCCACATCAGAGGCATTATTACATAGATATAATCTGTCTCAAGTACAAGGTATTTTTTACAAAGCTAGTCATATTGAATTGAATGCTCATCGCAACGACCCAGGAGAATACAAACTCTTATTTAGGTATGTAAAACTCTTTCAATTAATGACTTATATAGAAGGAGATGCTGACCATGGTTTTACTCTTACAATTGATGGTCCTTATAGTTTATTTAAACCTAGTACTCGTTACGGTTTAGCACTAGCAAAAATGTTGCCCGCATTACTACACGTTACAAAATGGAGTTTACACGCAACCTTACAAAATCGCGATACCTATAGTGGAGCTTGGAAAAAAGGTCGATTTAGCCTTAACTCTGATTGCGATCTAGTTAGTCATTATCCACCAGGAAAACCCTACGATAGTATGTTAGAAGCATCATTTGCAGAACGTTGGGCTAAGTTAAAAACCGAGTGGAAGTTAGAAAGAGAAGTTGATTTAATTCCAATTCCTGGTAGTGTAATGATTCCTGACTTTAGACTGGTACATCCCAGTGGGCAATCATATTTATTAGAAATAGTTGGATATTGGCGACCGGAATATTTAAAAAAGAAATTTTATCAGGTGCAGAGTGCTGAGTGCGATAATTTAATATTGGCAGTTTCTGAACGACTAAATTTGGAAAAAGCTGGTGTAAAAGTGAAAGATGTGCCAGTACCTATTGTCTGGTTTAAGGATAAGTTATTACCTAAATCAGTCTTAGAAGTTTTGGAATCTATTTAATGTTCGGTAATGGGTAATTGATAATAGTTCAAAAAACATTGATTGTCGGTGGAAAAATTGACTTATTGAACTTGAAGAAGGAAACAGGAGACAGGAGACAGGAGACAGGAGGAAAATAGTCAATCTATTTCTCAATCTAGAAAAACCTTAACCGATGCAAAATTTTGTGCCACCTTTGAGAATGGTAATGTTGTTTTTCGAGGAGAAGGAAATAATAATCAGCAAGTAATTTACCTTTATATTAATGGTTATCTAAAAACTATAGCTAACCACAATACTGCCATGCCAGAAGGTACAGGAAAATTTACTCAGTTTGGAATTTGCCCTGCATTTGATCAAGATAACGTAGTATTTATTGCTGAAGGGAGTGAAGATCAACAGGGAATATATATTTCTATAGATGGTTTTCTCTCAAAAGTGACAAATAGAAAAACTAGCATTCCTAAGGGTTTTGAACAACGGCGTTAAGCAAATTAATGCCTCTAGAGAAAACTTTTATTCAAAGACTATCCGCTATATCTTTACTCTTAATCTCCATTGCTTTCTCAATTAATGAGTTAATTCTATATATAGAATCTATCTTGTCTGTTCCTAAAATCTTTGTTTTATTTATAGAACCCATTTGATATCTTTGTGCGCGGTATGTGCTTTTGGTATAGGAGTCAGAACTCAGAACTCAGAAGTCACGAAATTCAGAAATAGAATAGGGGAAAAAGGTAGAAAAATGCTCCCTACTCCCTATCTTTTATATAAATAGATAGCAAATAGGTTCTATATATCAGGCGATCGCCCTTGATTTACTAGTCATTTCATATTCCAGTCAGGTCAAAAAAAAAATCAAAAATCAATACACACTGCCAACATTTTGATTTACAAAAATTTGTTTATATACTATAATAATAGTTTTGGCAGATAAATATTCTCTACTCAAGGCCGATATGACAACGCAAAGTCGTAAAGGGCCTTCCAAGCGGAGGAGTATGAAAAAGTGTGCTAACAGTATAATTGCTTATTTAATTTTCTTACCCACAAGAAATTCCTACCTAAGTGTATGGATTTACCGATTGGGATCAATAAAATCAATAGTTATTCTGTGACCACTAGAGAGTAATAGAAATAAAAAGCTGAAAGAAAATGGTATTCCTCGAAATTATAGGAGTAATCTTCAAAAGATAACTCTGTTAATAGGGGGAATTAAAATTATCATCTTCTACTTCCTATACAAGTAGAATACTGCTAAATATTTATAGTTAATCCTGAAGGATATATCCTTCAGAAAAGCTAACTAATATAAATTCAATCAAAGTTTATTCACTATACAAAACAGGAGGTAACGTCATGAAAATCAAAACTCAACTACATACCGAAGCTGTAAAAATAGCTTTGCTTTCCCTATCAGAGATGGAACTATATAATACTATTCATAATTGGCTTGAACGAATATCTCAAAAAGATTGGGAAGCAGAATTATTAGATGAAATGCAGTTTGCTTTAGGTTATGAATTAGAGTCAGGAGAAACTCTACAATCTTATAGAAGTTGGGATGAATTGATGTATTGTGAACCTGACTGTGAAGATGTCTACTTAATCGCGCCATCACCTTTGAAATTACACAGATATATAGAGCAGATGGACTCACATTCTTTTTATCACAATATAATTTATATTGCTGGAAAAGCTTATAGTGAAGGAGAAATGGGTTATCCACCAAATGCCTTTTGTGATGGGTATCAATTTATGGAAAACTTAGTTGCTAGTCTCAGAAAAAATCAACCTTGCCAAGAAAAAAATTATCCTTCAGAAATTTTCAGAATTGTGAATCAAACTCCAAATAATGAACAGTTTTTTCAAGTATCAGAACATTGGCGGACTTACAATGGAGATCAAGTAACTGATTTTGTGCTTTTGACCTCTAATTAGTAATTGCAGGAAGAAACAGGCAAGTACATAAATAAGTTTGTTTATGGTATTTATGATGGGTTATCTGATGTGATAATCCATATTCTTATTAAGAATCTTTCGTCTTTTTTACTAAAAAAAACAGAATTTGGGATGTACTTTCTCAAGCCTATTCATAAATACTAAAAAGCTGACTACTGATGCACTTCAATGCTAACTTGCTATATCTATAGCAATCCTATTTCAGTTATGAAAAAAAATCTTTGAATTTAGGAAACAGGGAATAGGGGTAAAAGTTTCAGGGTTTTTATATATCCTGAGATTTTTTACAAATGATTTATGATTGCTATACATCAAATTTAACAATTAATAATTAATAATTAACAATTACCTCTCTCTGAAAACCAATAGGATTGACTAAAAGGAGAAATTTTTTTTCTTTAAAAGAGAGGCTTTATACCAAGCGTGAAAAAAGAATGTTACCAATAATAAGCACCAGCCAAAAGACTTGAGCTAGGATATCTATTTGATGAAAAATATAAATTTTCTGGTAATCAACAAGATTCAAGCTATTTCTACTAACTACTGACTACTGATTATTGACTACTTACTACTAGCAAAAGTCGTTCGTATTTGTAGCAAACATTTATCGTTCTTGGTATTATACCATTTTGAAAAAAGAATGTTACGAATAGTAAGAGGGATAAAAATAATTTTCAGGAGACATCCCTTTGACAAAAAAGATGATTTCCAACCTAAAAAGTGGTATTGAAGCCATTCCCATACGACTCCTGACTCCTGACTCCCCCTCCTGGGAGGGGGAGGGGTTAGGGGTGGGTTGACTCCTAAAAAATCCCCTAGTTATTTGTAGCAAACATTTATCGTTCTTGGTATTAAACCTTGATTATTCGGTAATACAGAGAGAGATTGCTAAATCACTTCTAATTTTTTTGATGATCATTACCAAATATTAGTATCCTCTTGATAATTGCCATGACAACGTTACTAATGCCTGATCATGAAAATCCTCAATTTCAGACTTATATTACGTCAATTCATACCCAGTATCTGACTAATAGACATCTCCAAAAATCAAAAATAAAATCAATTTTTATCCCTATTTCCTATTCCCTATTCCCTCTTTGGAAATATCTATTTTTCGGCGTTGCACAGTGACGAATGATTTTATATTTTTGATGAACAGGATTTTGGATTTTATAATTGCTAAAATGACTAATTAATAGTTTTTTTTAGTTAAAGTCTAAACTGATTTTTGGTAATATCATTCCATAATGTGCAACCCCTATTTTTCACTTGTGGCTGATTTACTTTGTTAACATTAGGACTTACACAAAAGACGAAATTATACACGATTTATAGGGGTTAATAGCCGTTAACCTCTACCATAAGTGGTAGTTATGCGTAAGTCATGAACATTATTGAAGTCAGAGTTTATTGCCATTTATAACGAGTATTTTTTGCAGTTTAAATGATAGGATAAACACTATAAACCATACCTTCTAGAAATATAAAAAATTGAGCAAAATCACCAATGGCATTAACTATCAACGAACTATTTGATGAACAATTCTATTTAGAAACCTACCCAGGAGTGGCTGAAGCAGTCGCCAATGGCACAGTCAGTAATGGCTTTTTCCATTTTATTAGGTTTGGTCAATTTGAAAGTCGCGACCCCAACGCTATTTTCAATACTAATTTCTATCTCGCTAATAACCCTGGAGTTGCTGCTGCTGTAGAACAAAATCTTTTGACACCTACAGAACACTTCATCAATTTTGGTCAATTTGAACAACGTAACCCCAGTACTTTATTAGACACCAGTTTTTATCTAGACCGTTACTCAGATGTTGCTGAAGCATTAGTAACTACCTCACTGACAGCAACAGAACACTTTCTCAATGCTGGTCAATTTGAAGGACGGTTGCCACGTTCGTTATTCAGCGATATCTATGTGTTTGGCGATAGTTTGTCTGATACAGGTAATGCTTTTGTTGCTACTGGCGGTCTGTTACCACCCAGTCCTCCCTATTTTCAAGGTCGCACTAGCAACGGCCCTCTATGGATAGAAACTCTTGCACCACAATTAGAGTTAACATCTAACTCTAGTCTCAATTTTGCAGTAAATGGAGCCACCACAGGATTTGTGAATAATACCAATAATCTATTGCCAGAGGGTACTCCCCCACTGTTAATTGGACTGCAGACACAAATTGACAATTTTATTGCAGAGACTCCAGAAACTGATCCTGATGCTTTGTATGTAGTGTGGGCAGGTGCAAATGATTATTTGGGAGGTAGCACCCAAGGTGTACAGTCAAGTGTGGGTAATTTGTCAGTGGCAGTAAATAAGCTAGCAAGCATTGGAGCCAGAAATTTTCTGTTGCCAAACTTGCCCGATCTAGGTTTGACTCCATTCGGACAGAGTTTACCACCAGAACAACAACAGGGATTAAGCTTATTAAGTGAAGGTCACAATAGTGGGTTAGCAGCAGCTTCCCAAATATTAGAGCAAGACCCGAATATTAATATTATTAGCCCTGATTTTAAGACTATCGTTGACAATATTATTGCTAACCCTACTGATTTTGGCTTTACGAATGTCACGGATAATTTCTTAGCTTCTGGAGCAATTAACCCCGATGATTTTTTATTCTTTGATAACATACATCCTACTACCAATGGCCATAATTTTTTGGCAGATACAGCAATAAAATCTATTACAGAGATTTCAGAATTGGTTAGTATTTTGGAGGCTTCTGAAGGCTAATATCAAATCCGGTAGCATTGCTGTAATTAGCAGGAGTCAGGAGTCATATCATGTCCGGTAGCATCGGTATTGTATAGCAAAGGTAAGGAAGAAGGAAGAAGGAAGAGGGAAAAAGTTATAATCAAGCTCGTAGTTGGGCTTTAGTCCTAATATAAAATGAACTAGAGCAGCTATTTTTAAGCATATCCGATCGACATCTACCTTTTTGTAGCATTCTTTTTTCAAATTGGTATTAGCATTAATTAGGGTTTGCGCTCAAAAGTGTTTTAGTAGGGGGAGAAGACAGGAGTTCAGGAGAAATGGGAATCATAGAGGAGGTAGTCGGAAAAATTGTAAGAGTGATTTTTCTGGCATAATCGTCCCAAAATACTAGCTTTTTGAGCTTTTTCCGCTGAAAAACTGGCACTTTTTTTGACCAAAAAATGCTAAAACCAATATCAGTCAATGCTTTGAGATTTAATCAGCAAGCCCTAATTATTCTTATTTTTACTACTCCCCCACTCCCCACTCCCCTACTCCCTCACTCTCCTACTCCCTCACTCCCGACTCCCCCCATCTATGCCACTTGCGAAAATTAGAACCATCACTAACTGCTAAACCTATTTGATGCTGACTTGATAACTCATCGTGACCTCCTTCATTAGCACCGATATAGTACATCCGAAAACTACCATCTACCATCGGTACAACACAAGGAGTACCGATCGCCTATGCATCTCAACGACCAGAACCTTTAGGAGCATGACTAAAAATAGACCCACCAGTTTCTGAACCTGGTTGTTTTTCCCAGTCAATGCCATCAGAAGAAATAGCCAAACCAATAGAATGATATCCACTCTGGTTAACACCTTCGTAAAACATCAAATACTGACCATCTATTTTCATTTCAGGACGTGACGAGTAGCAATACCACGTTCATCAAAGCTTCCCGGTTCTCCTGGTCCTAAAATTTGACCGACTTTCTCCCACTGAAAACCATCTTGGGAAACCGCTAAACCTACTAAAAATAGTCTTTCTGGGTTTAGGGTGTGGTAGTACATTTTCCAGGACGAGCTATCTCGAAGGACTTGTGGCCAAGCACAAAATAAAGCATCAAATTCTCCTGGTTGACCAGGACTCAGGAATGCACCTCGGTGAGGACCTTCCAATCTCACCCAATTAATGCCATCGCGAGAAACTGCACAACCAGGAAGCATCTGAATACCTTTAGCTTGAAACTTTCCTACTTCTAGAACTTGGCGATCGCCACCCAAATACCACATCCAGTAAAGACCGTCACTAAAGTAGACATCACTCACGCCAACATGAGCAGAATCAAATCTATTTTCGTCTGGGTGAGGTTCAAATATAGCTCCCATTGTTAGGAGACCTTTTACTCTTTCCCATTTGACGCCATCAGAGGAAATAGCCAGACCACAACGACCTGTTGGTAAATTGATTTGGCGGTCAAAACTGGCATCGCTCCCATAATACCACATTTTCCAGGTGCCATCTGGACTATGAATTACGCGTGGTGAGGAGATGCGTTCGGAGTCCCACCAACCTTCAGCGCCAGGTGTAAGTACGAGACCGGGTTGATTAATACGAGACCGGGTTGATTAATTTGTGTTGATTTCATTTCAGACATTATTTGCGTTCCAATGATTTAATTAAGGGATGACCATTATTAAGTAGTTCCTTCAGTTTATCAAATGCTGCTGCCTGTTGACGAACGTGGGCATCAATAAATAAACCTATTGTTTCTGCCATGAGAGAACGAATTTCATCTTCTGGTTGAGTTGCAGGAAAGTCGAGAAAAGATGTACCTGTTGTAGGATCAAATGGATAAGCAAAAGAAAAGTGATTAGCTCCCTGAACTAACATCAAATAGCTATCATTTCTTCCTCCTGAAATTGCTTCCTCAAATGTCCGCGATACTGGTGTTGTAGCTTCTTCCCAAATAGTATCATAAAGGTTACTACTATTAGCAATAACTCCATCGCAAGTACCACCTATTAACAACAGCGGCAGTAAGTCTGGCAGGGGTAAAATTGTTGCTGCTTCATATCCTAACATTGTACCTGCTGCTGTATGTACTCCATAACCAAAAGCAGCTACCACTTGCGGAAAAAAGTTAGGACTAGCACTTTCTATTGCCACCCTGCCACCAGCAGAATGTCCACCCAAAATAATTTTTTTTAGGTCAAGCATACCAGCTAGGATGCCGTCTGAATTTATCCGGTCTAACTCTTTGAGGATTGCTGGTAAAGCTGAAGCAGTGGGAGCAGTACCATAAGTATCAGGAGCTAACATTGCAATATCAATCCCTGGTGTCAGGCTAATTATACCAGGAAAGTTTTCTGCAACCCAGGCAAATGTTACTACTACCATTCCTCGTTCAGACAACTTAATAGCTAGCCATTTGTAAAGTTCGGGGTTGGTGTTAAAGCCATTGAATAAAATCACTACTGGAAAAGGAGCTTGTTGGCGATCTGCAGGTACAATACCCTGATTTTGTTGTTGCTCACTACCTGACATTTTGCCTGGGTAGAACACTTTTAGATTAATAGTATCGTATGGTGGTTGAGCGTTCTCAACTTTGGTTGCTCGGTAAAAAGCTCGAATGTTTATCTGAACTTCGCTCCTAGAAGAATCAGATAATGACTCAACCGATCTAGTGCAGGATGGCAGAAATAAGTGACCAGTAGGAGCAATGCCCTCTTCCTGAGATAGAATACTCAGAGGTGCGATCGCATCGGAGAGGCCAGCCCCAAAAAGTGACCACTAAAAAAAAGTGATTT
>NZ_JAAHGB010000107.1:0-16801 GCF_010672695.1 Okeania sp. SIO1H4 | reverse complement strand
AAGACCCAGCTAAATGTCCTTTGAACTCTTATCCAATAATGGTTTTGAGCTGCTTGTAACCCTGTGAGGTCAAGGGCATTATTGGGTTTTTAGTCATTTGTCAAAAAAATTAGATGCGTTTTCCCTGGTCTAAACTCCAGTAAATAATTAGTACAGGACTTACGGAGCGGCACTAATTATAGTGGATATATCTGGCATAATTACCAATTTATACACTATAATTAGCTGTACTACATAAGTCCTGTAGTATTTAAGCGAACATAATATTTAGGAGTTACGCATGAACACTATTAGTAGTAGACTGTTTCATCTTAAATTTTGCAATAGATGTAGGTTGGGTTGAGGGATATTAGCGCCAGCTTATCCGTAGGATAAATCCAACAACAATCTTTCTCCCCTACTCCCGTACTCCCTAATGCACCAAATTAGATGAAACAGTCCAGTAGGGTGTGTTAGCGGTGGCGTAACTGAGCAAAACCCCATATCTATTGTCAGTGCGTAAGTCCTGATATTATTTATAGCAAGGAAGGAGTTGATGTTTGACATAGATTGATGATCAACCTTAAACAGAGAAATACTTTTGTAGTAGTTATCATAAGTCCTAAGATAGATGTTACCAACATTGAAACAATAATGCCATTAAATACTGACTCAGAAATTAATTCCACGCTAAAACTTGTTAATACTGCCGCTAAAGTTGCTGCTACTTGAGGCATTGACAAAGACCAGATGGTGAAAGCTTGATTCCAACTATAGCGATAGAGAAACTTAGCGATCGCTGTTGCGAGGAATTTATCAATGACTAAAGCTATGCTAACAATAGCAGAATAGTAAATAAAACAATAAGAGTATCTGGTAGAAATTATAGTAATTTTCGTACCCTTGAAATTTTTTGTACAGTACTCAGAAATGTTTTAGTATATAGGCAGCTTTCGGCAATCAACAAATATATCAGGTATGCACTTGTGGGAAATTTGTTAACTCACAAGACTAGAAGTGACAGCCATTTTCTGAGTATGTTCGTGCAGATATTCCAAGAATGTTTGAGCTACTACCGATAATTGTTTGCCAGCTAGATAGGATACATACCACTGTCGCTTAATCGGAAAATTTTGAACATCTAGGGTAGTGAGTTCCCACTCAGAACTTTCGCAGTAGAGAGTATGCTTTGACAAAATAGAAATTCCTAACCCTCCAGCGATCGCTTGTTTAATAGCCTCATTACTACCAAGTTCTAGGCGCACTTTCACATAAATTTTGTGCTTGGCAAATAATTTTTGCACCGCCTGGCGAGTACCAGAACCAGATTCTCGCATAATAAAGGCTTGATTATTGAGACGTTTAATCGGAATATTTCTCTGGCCTGCCAAAGGATGATTTTTGTTCGCTACTAAGACCAGGGGATTATCCATCAAAGCTTCACTACATAGAGGTATATCTTCAGGAGGTTGACTACATATATATAGATCGTCTTGGTTTTCCAACATTCGTCTAGTGATGTTTTGGTGGTTTGTCACCTCCAGAGAAATATCTACACCTGGATACTCTTGGCAGAAATAACCCAAGATTCTGGGTACAAAATATTTAGCAGTTGTAACTACTGCCAAACGTAATTGCCCTTGTTTTGTCCCCTTAATATCAGCTACCGTCATTTCAAAGCGAGCGAGCTGTTCAAATACTTCCTGACAAGTGGCAAATAATTCTCTACCAACATCTGTTAAATAAAGCTGCTTGCCAATTTGCTCAAACAAAGGTATACCTACTGCCTGGCCCAGTTGCTTTACCTGAGCAGAGACAGTGGGTTGAGTAATGAATAACTCTTCAGCAGCCTTAGTAAAACTACCGTGAAGGGCCACGGTCTGAAAGACTCTCAACTGATGTAAGGTTGCCTGAATCAAGAACTTTTCCTCCTAAAAGATAAGAAAAATAAAGAAAATCTTAAGACTGGTATAAGCAATTACAAACTATCAAGTATTGCATTCCCAATTGATTTCAATAATAATCTTGACATAGACGATAGTCAATGGTTAATGTAGGTATCATTGACTTAATTAAATAAAAAAGAAAAACTTATCAATCTTTATGGCTTTTGCTACACAAGTTTTCAACAAAATAAATTTTAGGAATATCAAGGGCGATATGTTCGGCGGTTTGACTGCTGCTGTCATTGCCCTCCCTATGGCACTCGCCTTTGGTGTCGCTTCGGGTGCCGCCGATGCTGGAGCACCTGCTGCGGGTTTGTATGGTGCTGTATTAGTTGGTTTGTTTGCAGCACTGTTTGGCGGTACTCCCACCCTGATTTCTGAGCCTACCGGACCGATGACCGTGGTAACCACTGCGGTGATTGCTCACTTAACTACCACCAACCCAGAAAATGGTCTGGCAATGGCTTTCACCGTAGTCATGATGGCAGGAGTACTCCAAATTATTTTTGGTTTATTGCGGTTTGGTAAATACATTACCATGATGCCTTACAACGTGATTTCTGGTTTCATGTCAGGCATCGGTATAATCCTGATTATCCTGCAAATAGGTCCATTTCTCGGACAAGCTAGCCCCAAGGGTGGTGTAGTTGGGACTATTCAGAACATACCTAACCTTTTAACAAGTATTAATCCTATAGAGACAGGTTTAGCAGCTCTGACAGTAGCTATACTCTTTTTGGTACCAGCTAAGGTCAAGAAATTTGTGCCACCACCATTATTAGCATTGGTAGTAGGAACAGTTATTTCTGTTTTATTTTTCTCAGATGCTGGTATTCGTCGCATCGGTGAAATTCCTACTGGTCTACCTAGCTTACAGTTGCCTTACTTTACTCCCGATCAATTGCAGTTAATGGTAGCTGATGCGACAGTGTTAGCAATGCTTGGCTGTATTGATGCTCTGCTGACTTCTGTGGTTGCTGATAGTTTGACTCGGACTCAACACAACTCCGACAAAGAATTAATTGGTCAAGGTTTAGGTAACTTAGCTTCAGGATTGTTTGGTGGTCTTCCTGGTGCTGGTGCCACTATGGGTACTGTAGTTAATATCAATACAGGTGCTCGCTCTGCTTTATCTGGTATTACCCGTGCTTTCATTTTAATGATTGTGGTTTTGGGAGCTGGTAGTTTAACTGCACAAATTCCCATGGCAGTTTTGGCAGGTATTTCTCTCCAGGTGGGTATTAAGATTATTGACTGGGGTTTCCTCAAGCGTGCCCATAATATTTCTTGGAAATCTGCCATGATTATGTACGGTGTCATCGGTCTAACTGTATTCGTTGACCTAATTGCTGCTGTAGGTATTGGGGTGTTTGTTGCTAATGTTCTCACTATCGATCGCTTGACTCAAATTAAATCTGAGGATGTGAAAGCTATCACTGATGCTGATGATGCAATCATCTTAGACAATGATGAGAAAGAATTACTAGACCGTGCTGAGGGTCGGATTTTATTATTCCACCTCAGTGGTCCGATGATTTTCGGTGTTTCTAAAGCTATCTCTCGCCAGCATACACTTCTGAACAACTATGAAGTGTTGATTGTAGATTTGAGCGAAGTACCTCACATGGGTGTGACTTCTGCTCTAGCAATAGAAAATGCA
Source organism: Okeania sp. SIO1H4 (assembly GCF_010672695.1). NCBI lineage: Bacteria > Bacillati > Cyanobacteriota > Cyanophyceae > Oscillatoriales > Microcoleaceae > Okeania > Okeania sp. SIO1H4. The sequence continues at coordinate 13,216 of NZ_JAAHGB010000107.1, read as the reverse complement.
ATTCAGGAAACTGTTGATACAGGTCGTCATGTATTCTTAGTTGGTGCTGCAGGCAGCGTCAAACGACGTTTAGAAAAACTGGGAGTTTTAGAGATTGTACCTCCACAAAATATGTTGATGGATCGCAGACAAGCATTGGTCAATGCTGTTGCTTTAGTTACTTCTGATGCTAATATTAATTCTACAAATGCTAAGGTAACTAACGAAACTCGACCCAGTTTTGATAATCTGCAAATTGGTCAAAATCCTTAATGAACAAATTAATTCACCAGTTTCACTTCCTTGAATGATTTGATTTGTAGATCAAGCAGAATCAGCTAATATTAACTCTCAGAGGTTGTTTGTAAAGAATTATGAAGTGTTTTTGCACCTGGCAAATTGGGTATTTTAGCCTATAAATCTGGGATAAATAACCAAGTTGTTACAGTTTAAAGGTCAATCATTGTATATTACACAACTTTACAAACAGTCTCTAAGCCAAAACTAGCTAGGCTGTCACGAAGAGCAATCTACGTCAAATTCCTTACAGGGTAAAGATTTCATAACTCCGTTTTTTAGAATATGGCGCTCGCTATATTAAGAGTAATTTTTGCAGCCTTTGACTAATATCTGCAAAATAAAGAATTTTAGGATTATAACTAAACCGCTGAAAAGTATATATTACAATAATCGTAGTAATTACTTATTAAAAATTATTTTGCTAGTCTCAAGTATTGAAAGCAGCAAAAATGTTTCAAATACCATTTGCGCTCCTCAAAGCTCCGAATGGTGCCCCTACAGATGGTGGTTTAACAGACAATTTGCGTAAGTCCTGAAAATGTTAAAGATTGCCCTTGATTACACTTTGGCTAGTTCTTCCCCAAGTTGGTTGTCGAAAACCTGATGATTTGCATTTGACATTGTATTTCCAATTTGTGCTAGCCAGTACAAATCGGGACACATTTTAAGTTCGAGGTCATGCTTGCCTGCCGTCCTCACCCCATAATATCTAAAATTTAAGGAGGAATTACAACATGGATTTTTTTTCCGATTTCTTGACTCTCTTCCTCGCGAAGTTGCAGTCCCCGACACTTGGCTTTCTGATTGGTGGCATGGTCGTTGCCGCCGTCAATAGCCGACTAGCAATTCCAGATGCGATCTATAAGTTCATCGTCTTCATGCTGCTCATCAGGGTCGGCCTGAGTGGCGGCATGGCGATCCGCGAGGCCGATCTGCTGCAGATGCTGTTGCCTGCGGTGTTCGCCATGGCAACGGGGATCGCGATCGTTTTCATCGGGCGCTACACCTTGGGCTTGCTGCCGAACGTCAAAAACGTGGATGCCATTGCGACCGCCGGCTTGTTTGGTGCCGTGAGTGGCTCTACCCTCGCCGCCGCCCTGAGCCTAATGGAAGAGGAAAATATCCTATACGAAGACTGGGCCGGCGCACTCTATCCCTTCATGGACATCCCAGCCCTCGTGACTGCGATCGTCTTGGCCAGCGTTTATCTCAGCAAGCAGCGCGATACCGCACACGAGGATCTCAGTAAGCAGGAGTATCTCAGCAAGCAGGGCATTACCGCACGCGGGTATCCCAAGCGCGATACTGCTGGCCAGCGGGTCAAGATATGGCCGATCATAAAGGAAAGCCTCCAGGGTTCTGCCCTATCGGCACTGATGCTTGGCCTCGCTCTAGGCATACTAACCCAGCCGGAAAGAGTCTATGATAGCTTCTTCAATCCCCTCTTCCGCGGTCTGCTTTCAATACTGATGCTGGTAATGGGTATGGAAGCCACGGCAAGGCTCGGCGAGCTGCGTAAGGTAGGGCTATGGTACGCCATATATGCCTTTGTGGGGCCGCTGCTGCATGGGTTCATAGCCTTCGGCCTCGGTATGATTGCCCACTACGTCACGGGATTCAGCCTTGGCGGTGTGGTAATTATGGCCGTCATCGCCGCCTCCAGTTCAGACATCTCAGGGCCGCCGACTTTACGAGCTGGTATCCCGTCGGCTAATCCCTCTGCCTACATCGGCTCATCCACAGCCGTCGGCACGCCGGTTGCCCTTGCCTTGGGAATACCGCTCTTCATGGGGCTTGCCCAGGCGCTGATGGGGAACTGATCCCAAAAGGGTAGCTGTTTGCTGATGTTACCCTGGCTTGGCGACCAATGCGACGGCTATTTCAAGCTCTGTGTTGTCTCCGTTTAACAGTCGCGCGACCTAGTAGTTCTAGGCTAGGGCTTGCTGATTAAATATCACGCGCATTGACTGATATCATGTCTGGTTGAATAGTTACATTTTGGAGTAAGGAAGGCAGAAGGCAGAAGCTTTTTTGCCATTTTTACCTTTATTTTATACGCAAATGATGCTAACGGACATGATATGACTTCTTCGCCGATGTCAACCTCCTGCGGGCATGAAAAAGCCGGGGTCATGCCCCGGCTTTTTTAGTTTTACAGACTGGGTTTTGAGTCAGAATTTGTGTGCGTGCAGTACCTCCATCACGCTACAGATATAGGCGATGCCCGAATAATCGTCAAAAAACTGCGCTGCGACTTCATCCGAAATCTTCACCGCCATATCCCGATTGGGGGTAAGCACCTCGATCTTTATATTCGAGTAGGTTTCGGAAACGGTGGGTCCTCCGGACGAGCGCACGTTGCGACTGCCTTTACCGCCAGCGTCCACCACTGTATAACCGGTAGCTCCGGCTTCGTCGATGATCTTGGCGATCTTTTTCAGCAGCAACTTTTCCGTGACGATGACGAGCTTACTGGCTTGCTGGGTCATGTGGATTACCTCTTAACGCGTGTAGTCATTGAACTATACAGAAACTCAGGAAAACTTTAGCACTACGCGCTATCGCGCCGATACGAGTTGGCGAAGGCAATACAATCGCATTCGTGTACACGTTACGTAATAGCGCGCTTGCCATACTGAATATGCTAGCACTATACCATCTATCAGTCAAGAGGAAACGCACTGATGATTTATAGAACCCCTAACCGTATCTTTGAGAGCGGTATGTGCTTTTGACTTCCGTCCTCAGTCTGAGCGAGCCAGTGGAAATTCAGGAACGAGAATGGATAAAAAGCGGATGAGACCCCGCGTCGCCCAATAGCAAATCTGGTAGCTTCCCTTGCAGGTAGAAAAATACTCTCATCTCCCCATCTCCCCTACTCCCCATCTCCCCTACTCCCCATCTCCTCTTCCATTTTTAAATAGATCCCAAATGGGTTCTATAGTTGGGGGTGGGGAGTAGGGGAGCAGGTAGGGCTGTTTCATTCTCGATAGACACGGAGACGCACCAGACACGGAGACACGAAGATGGAGCCTTGCTCAAATCCCCGTTAAAAGAACAACTTTTGACTTCTGACTTCTGACTTCTGACTTCATTAACCACCAACAGGTTCAAGCCGAATTAATTGTCCGTTAGGTCGATCGGTGAGAACATACAGTAGTCCATCAGGCCCTTGTCGCACATCCCGCACTCTCTGACCTATAGAAATAGACTCCTGAGTGACAACATTACCCGCTTCATCTAGCTCAATACGATGGATATCTTGCGATACTAACCCACCCGCAAATAAATTACCTTGCCACTGTGGAAAGCGATCGCCACTGTAGAAAGCTAAACCAGAGGGGGCTATTGATGGGGTCCACACTACTTTAGGGTCTACCATACCAGGGCGAGATGTTTCCGGGGAGATGAGTCCTCCAGAATATTCACGACTGTGAGTAACAGCTGGCCAACCGTAGTTTTCTCCGGCCTCAACTAGATTCAGTTCGTCGCCACCTCGAGAACCATGTTCTGTTGCCCAGACTCTATTCCTTTTGGAGTCAAAGGTGATTCCCTGGATATTGCGATGTCCGTAACTCCACACGGCGGGTTCGGCATCTGTAGAAGTTGCGAAAGGATTATCGGAGGGTACAGAACCATCGTCATTTAACCGTAAAACTTTGCCCAGATGACTACGGCGGTTTTGAGCTTGTTGGCGGATAAATTCGCCATTGAATTCAATAGGTGGGTTGCCACCGTCACCAATTGTTATTAGTAGAGTTTCGTCAGGTAGCCAAATAATGCGTGACCCGAAGTGTTGCGCGCCAGTTTTTGTCTGGGAAACCTCGAAGATTACTTGCAGATCGCGCAGAGTATTCTCCTCAAGTCTCGCCCGTGCGATGCGGGTGCGGTTTGCCGAGCGATCGCCGTGGGAATAAGTTAGGTAAATAAAGCGATTTTCTGTAAAGCGCGGGTGAATTGAGACATCCATTAATCCCCCTTGGCCAGAGGCAAAGATTTCGGGAAGTCCTGCAACCGGAGTCGGATCTAAAACTCCATCACGCACAATTCGCAATCTCCCTGGTCGCTCGGTAATTAGCATAGTGCCATCAGGAAGCCAGGCCAGACCCCAAGGATGTTCTAGGTTTTCTACCATTGTAATTTTCTGCAAACCTGAAGTAGTCGCAACATTTTTAGGAGGCTCGGTTTGATTATGAGAAACTGATGCAGTCTGAGTCTGAGCAGCAATGGATGAATCAAGTTGAATATTGGTGGTACAACTTACAGTCCCGAATAGAGCGATCGCTATAGTAGTGCGAAATACTATTTTACTTCCTACTGTTATGAGGCGATCGAGTAGATCGAGGGGTTTTTGGTCTGACTGAGAAAACAAATTATTTTGAAACATATTATTCTGTCGCATTTTTATGACTATAGAATCTTGATTATTTAGCATTTTGATATCAAGTTAGCATTTTTTTAGCTCTTTGACATATACTTATGTTTGATAAATTAATCGAGCGATCGCCTTTTGTTAGAATGTATTGAAGAATTACATCCAGATAGTGATTCGCCTTAATAAGGGAGTTTCGACGAGTACAATTAAAACAAATCTACCAACAAATATATGGGATGAATTCATTGAGATGGTAGAAAACCATACCTATAAAAAAGCTAAGTGCTATTACCACAACCAGCAAATTACATCCGTGCTGAGAATTTAACTTCTGACTTCTGACTTCAGCTATATCTGGTGTAGTAGAAAATTTGGTAGTTCTGTAGATGTAGCGATAGCTCAAAACATTGCATTGAGCGCACCATTGATCGACGTACTAGGAACTCTAGGTGTGTTAGGAAATGCAAATCTATTTTTGATCTACCCCAACAGCATAATTTTTCGACCCGATGCTCAATTATAGGTGTTGCACAATAGAGAATGATATTCTAGAATTTTCTAGACAGATGGACTGTCCTGATTGTCAAAGTCATAAAGTAGTGAAAAATGGTCATCGTCAGGGCAAACAGAGTTATCTGTGCCGTAACTGTGGCCGTCAATGCGCGAGAAAGCCCCTGTCCTGCGGGTTATAAGTTCTGATCTTAAAGAGCTTTGTGTGAAAATGTCCCTATTTGGCATGGGATTGGGAGCCATTGAGAGAGTGACTGGTATTTCCCATAACACAGTGCTCAACTGGGTACGACTTGCACCAAGCACAGATTCCCGATCGTAACTATGAAATACCTCAAACAGCTCACGCTAGATCAACTACAAACTTTTATGGGCTCAAAAAAAACCAAATTTGGGTCTGGAGAGTCGTCAACAGCAAAATGCCAGGAATTCTGAAGTTTGTACGGGGGCGTTAGCGTTTGCGATAGCATTCCGCAAGGAAAGCTCCTCTGTAAGAGACTCGCTCGTTAGTTACCTTGACTATATTGTGGCAGATGATTCACGGTTGGGCCGGTTTTCTTGATATTGTGGTTTAATTGCTACAGTGCAAGAAGGAGCGGTAGGAAATGGAGGAACTATCACAGTCAATACAGAAAATTTACGACTTCAAGATGGAGCGCAGATCAACGCCCGCAGCAGAGGTGGGGGAGATGCAGGCAATATAACCATCTCTGCTAAAGACACAGAAATAATAGGAAAATCTCCCAATGGTATATGGCTAAGTGGCTTAACCGCAGAAGCAACAGATGAAGGAACAGGAGCAGGAGGAACGTTAATTATCAACGCCGAAAATTTCAATATTCGGGATGAAGCAGAAATCACAGTCAGCTCCCAAACCCAAGAACCAGCAGGCAACCTAGAAATCAACAGCAACAACATCCTCATAGAAAACCAAGCTAGTCTCAATGCCAAAACCACAGGAGGTCAAGGCAGCATCACCATCAAAAACAACAAAGACTTTATTCTCCGCCACAACAGCAACATCAGCACTAACGCCACAGGAGAAGCCACCGGAGGCAACATCAATATCAACACCGAAAACCTAGTCGCACTGGAAAACAGCGACATCTCCGCCAATGCTCAAGCCGCCTTCGGAGGCACTATCAACATCACCGCAGCAGGCATATTCGGCACAGAATTCCGCCCCTTTTAGGGGGAGGCTTTAAACCCAATTTTTCGGTAAATTCTAAATCTTTATCAAAAATTTTTAACTCCCTGTCAAATAAGGATGCCCAGAATTTTTTGGAGATTTTGGCGCAAAACAAAGGGCTTAATCGCCCTGAAAATTAATTTAAGTTTGAACTATTTTTTGACAAATTACAAGAAATTTTCTGAACTCAAGCTTATTACATTATTAACTGTAGCTAGTAGATCTCCACTAGCAGTAACTGTTAATAATGTATTCCTACCATTTAGTACAAAAGTTAAATCAGTAAATTCTAAATCATCAGATAATACTATCTTATCGCCTCCTAGTTGAAAATCCATAATGGTATCACCACCAAAGCGACTAGCAAGTAGAAAAAGGTCACTGCCCTTACCACCTATAAGGGTATCATTACCCCTACCACCTCTAAGGCGATCATTGCCATCGCCACCTTGAAGGAGATCATTGCCATTACCACCTACAAGGAGATCATTGCCATTACCACCTACAAGGAGATCATTGCCATTACCACCTACAAGGAGATCATTGCCATTACCACCTACAAGGAGATCATTGCCATTACCACCTACAAGGAGATCATTGCCATTACCACCGTCAAAGAGATCATTGCCATTACCACCTACAAGGAGATCATTGCCATCATTACCTCTAACGGTATCATCACCATTACCACCTATAAGGGTATCAAAACCATTATTACCCCCAAGGGCATCATTGCCATTACCACCTCTAAGGAGATCATTGCCAAATCTACCCAGAAGGGCATCATCGTCCAAACCACCCAGAAGGGTATCATTGTTATTACCACCTATAAGGCGATCATTGCCATTACCACCTCTAAGGAGATTATTGCCAAATCCACTCAGGAGGAGGGGTTTTATTTTTCTGTTTCTTCTTCTGCTTTTTCGTTCTAGTAAATGTGGAATTGTCTGCGGTTGTCTGATAATTCGGTTCATTAGTAAAACGTTCCTGGACTAAATCCTGTAAATCTTTTTCCCAAGCTTTAATATCAGGTGTTTTTGACGTAAGACCTTTTTCATTGTTTTTAGATTCTGGCTCATCTACTGTTTCTGTCTCTGGGTCAGGTTCTTGTTTCGGGTGCAAATAATTTCCCACAATCTCTTCGAGTAATTTTTCCGGCTTGACTCCCTGTTGTTTGGCCAAAGCTCTTAATTTGTCCCAGACATCTCTGGGTAGCTTTGCTGTGGCTAAGAGAGGTGTTGTTTCCCCAGTAATAGTAGTTTCTATGTAATTTGCTGTAATGGGTTTGGATTGATCCTTTGCTTTATCCAACACTTCTTGCCAACAACTCATAGTTTCATCAGTTTCCTCGCTGACTTGACTCACAGAAGTGGCTAATCTGGTAGCTTGAGATACGTTGTCTGGCAGCTCGGTAAATCCTTCCAGCATCAATGACCAAGATATTTGAGCAGCTTTAATGACTCGTTTGACGTAATAGACCGATTTTTTCAAACATTTAACACAATATTGTTTGAAGGTTTTATACCCTAAATTTTGATAAAGTTTGTAAATCTGAAAAGCTCTCAAGGCCATGCCCTCTTTGATATAGGCGTATCTGTCGGCCAGCATATCTATTTCCAGAGAGGCGATCGCATCATCGCCATTTTTCCAGGTTTCGTTCCAAAACAAATCGCAAAATTTATCTAGATGGCCATCTGCCCATTGGGGAAGTTCTGGGTCATTAAAAGGTATCTCGAATACGTGGTTGTATAGGTTTCCAATCATAAGTAAGAAAGTAAGAAAAAGTTAGGTTAGTAAGTAAGGGGTGGATTCAACAATTAATAATTAACAATTACCTCCTCTTTTCAGGGATATCTAACCCCACCCCGAAAGATATCCAATAGATAGTCACTAAGAATAAGTATGCTGATGTCTTTTAAGCACTAGGTTTTAACTGTTTGAACTGCTCCGTTGGGCATCACCTCTTGAGCATTGTTTGTGTATGACTTGATATTATAATTACATTGTGTATAAGATTATGTCAAGAGGGTTGAGTAGAATTATCTTGTACACAAACAATGGACAAAAGAATAATAGATGGCTGGAAAACCGAAATACAAAAGTCCCAAAAAACGAACCAATCTATCACTAACTCCGGAGACCTTGCAACGTATGGACGAAATAGCGGAGGCGTTGAATATCAGTCGCAGCGAGCTAGTGGAAAAGTGGACGGGGGCATGGGACAAACTGGAATCCGTTGGATTATTGGGGGAATCCTTGGCCTGTTTCGGGAAGTAATGCACGAAGCTTTGAGTTACATAGACGAGCATGGCGAAAGATTAGAAAAAAGACTAACAGATCATAAAAATAAGAAAGCTAGTTTTTTAGAGAAGTCAGCAGCACTGGAAAAAGAAATCGCTCGCCTATTGGAGCAGGTCGAAAAGCTTCCAGAAGAATCAACAACGGAAGAAGAATAAACTCAGAAAGCCGATCGCAGCAATGTGGTCGGTATTTTTTCATGCCACAAATTCTACACAACCAATACGCCCAACTTGCCACAGATCAACACCAAGGCAAAATCTTTCAACTCAGACAATATAACCCCCAACTTCACCTGGTCTACCCGAAACATTAATTTATATCAACGAGCTTAAGTCTTAGGTTTTAACTGTTTGAACTGCTTCGTTGGGCGTCACCTCCTGGGTATTTTTTCTGTATGAATATAGTATTACAATAACTTCTGTATACAATAGTTGTCAAGAGTTTAGTTAGAATCTTTCTATACAGAAACAATGGATACTTTAGAAGGACATGGCAAGACATCCAATTCACGGAGTGAGAAAAGAACGAATCAACTTGACGATAACGCCAGAATCTCGGCAAAGGTTGAAACAGATAGCAGAAGCTTTGAACACCAGTCAAGGAGAACTACTAGAGAAGTGGATAAAAGCATGGGACAAACTGGAATCAGTTGGATTATTGGGGGAATTCTTGGCCTGTTCCGGGAAGTAATAGACGAAGCTTTGAGTTATATGGACGATGATGGTGAAAGATTAGAAAAAAGACTAGCAGATCATAAAAATAAGAAAGCTAGTTTTTTAGAGAAGTCAGCAGCACTAGAAAAAGAAATCAGTCGCCTATTGGAACAGGTCGAAAAGCTTCCAGAAGAATCAACAACAAAAGAATAATAAATTCAGGAAGCCGATCGCAGCAATGTGGTCGGTATTTTTTCAAGCCAAAAATTTTACACGACAAATACGCCCAACTCCCCACAGGTCAGCACCAAGGCAAAATCTTTCAACTCAGACAATATAACCCCCAACTTGACCGAAAAATTTGGGTAGTTACGCTTCCTCTTTTAAGAGGATAAATATGTCAGTTAAGTCTTAGGTTTTAACTGTTTGAACTGCTTCGTTGGGCATCACCTCCTAAAAATTTAACCCTGATTGTATTGTTTATTATTTTAAGTATCCGGATAGAATAAGTCAAGTGGTTCAGATAAAATTTTTCTATCCGTATAAAATGGCTAACAAAACAAATGGCGAGACATCCAAATTATGACGAGAAGAAAACAAGCTTGGAAATAAGCTTGACTCCCAAGGCAAAAACAAGGTTAGGACAGATGGCGAAAGCGTTGGGCCTGAGTCGGAGCGAACTAATAGAACAGTGGGTAAGGCAAGAGTCTTCACCGGGGGGGAACGCGAAACTCTTGGGAAAATTCTTGAACAACTTCAAGAGTTGCAACGTGAACATATTAAATATATAGAAGCTCATGGAGACAGATTAGTACAAGGACTTCAGGAAAATAACGAATATAAGTCAAAAGTCTTGGGAAAGATGGGTGCTTTAGAAGAAGAGGTAGTCAGGATTTTGAGTGGAGAAGCAGAACTTCTAGTAAGCGACAAAACAGAAGAAGAATAAATTTAGGAAGCCGATCGCAGCAATGTGGTCGGTATTTTTTCATCAAATAGAATATTAGTGTAATAATTGTGGCCATTATTGGCCTCGTACAAATGCTGTGAGGATTATTTTTGAGGAAATTTAATCAATATGCAGAATCTATTCAAAAAAATTTATAAACTTATTAGTAATAAAAATAGACTAAAGATTGGGATACTAAAGTTGATAGCGATCGCTCTATTTGGTTTTTGTTTCAGTCTGGGAATTAATTTTTTATCTCCCATTTTAGCACAATCTTCTCCTTCTAGTTTAATTCAGCAAGGAGTCCAATTGTTACAGCAGGGAAGGGCGGAAGCTGCATTGGAAGTTTGGCAACAAGCAGAAGTTATTTATCGGAAAAATAAGGATCGTATTGGTGAAATTAGAAGTCAAGTTAATCAAGCTCAAGCATTAACAAGTATGGGATTTTATAGACGTTCCTGTGATACAGTGCTACAAGCATTTGGCAATGATTTACAGTGTGAACGCTTGACAGAAAGTGAGCTACAAACTGTTTTGTCAAGATTTAATACATCAAATACTAATCTAAATTTTCAAGGTCTACAAAGCTTGGGAAATGGATTGCGCGTACTGGGTAAATTGGCTTTATCTCAAAAGGTTTTAGAAGCTAGTTTTCCATTGGTAAATTCTCAAAATATTGAAGGTCGATTATTGCTAAATTTAGGAAATACAATTCTTTCTCAAGCTCAAGGCATTGCTAATTTTAGGCTGAGAGGAAAAGCAGAAAGACAAGCAATTATCCAAGGTTTATCTTATTATGAAAAAGCGGTGACTGTTTCTGATGAAGAATTAATTAAAATTCAGGCAACTATTAATCATCTTAGTCTGTTACTTGAATTAAACCGACAATGGCAGAAGAGTTCAGGTGATGATTGGCTGCAACCTCATGTACAATTTCAGATTGATACTTTACCTCAAATTATTGGTATTTTAAATAAAATTAATCCCTCTCCTCATTCAATTCAAGCAACGATTAAATTTGCAGAAAGTTTGATGAATTTTGAGCAAATAAATGCCAAATCAACTTTAGTTCAACTACAGACTAATTTTGCCGAATTAACTCTACCAAATACTATTAATGAACAATTCCTCGACCAAGCAATTCAACAAGCAAAAATTATTCATAATTCTCGTTTAGAAGCTTATGCCATTGGAATTCAAGGAAAATTGTATCAAAACATGGGAAAACTAGAAAATGCACTTAATTTGACAAATCAAGCCTTGGCGATCGCTCAAAAAATCTCTGCTTCAGATATTGCTTATCAACTCCAAGAACAATTGGGAGATATTTTTCTCCAACAAGGAGATTCCTCAAAAGCACTTTTAGCTTATAAATCTGCTTTTAATACCCTGCAAATTTTACGACGCAACTTGGTAGCTTTAAATAGAGATATTCAGTTTGATTTTCGGGCAAATATTGAACCTTTATACAGAAAACTTGTAGCACTATTACTTCAGCCTGAACTTGGTTCAACTCAACCAAAATTGTCCAATATAAAAGCAGCTCAGAAGGTAATTGAATCTCTACAATTAGCAGAATTAGATAATTTTTTCCAAAATGCTTGTGTCAATGCTGAAGATATTAATATCGATGAAATTGATAAAAATGCAGCGGTTATTTATCCAATATTGTTAGATAATCAATTAAGTGTTATTCTCAAATTGCCGGGAACTGAAAACTTTCGTTATGCTTCAGTGAGCGATAAAAACTTTGCAGCACAATTTCAGGATACCTTATTTAATCTTAGAGCAAACATTACAACTATAAGAGGAAGCAGCAAAGTAAAGTTACCATCTAATCAACTTTATCAGTGGTTAATTAAACCCTTTGAAGCGGATTTGGAAATCGATTTAGAACATGATACCAGTCAAATAAAAACCCTAGTTTTTGTCTTGGATGGGTTACTCAGAAATTTTCCCATGTCTGTATTGTATGATAGCGATCGCGAACGTTATCTCGTGGAAAGATATGCAATTGCAGTAGTACCGGGTTTGCAATTAGTCAATCCCAAACCTTTATTAAAGGAGCAGCTACGAGTATTAACTGCCGGAACAAGTCAGAAAGCACCTAGTTATGAATTGGAGGGTTTTAGTTCCCTACCCTATATTCAACAAGAACTAGATGCTATTGAAAAAACTGTACTACAATCTGAAAAATTAGCAGATGAAAAATTCACGAAAACTAATATTCAAGCTCAGGTTAATTCTGAACCTTTTAACATTATCCATATTGCAACTCACGGACAGTTTAGTTCTAATCCAGATGATACCTTCATTTTAGGTTGGGAAGAACGTATTAATGTTCGAGATTTAGACCTACTGCTTCAGACTAGGAATTTGACAAGGTCAGAGCGAGCGATCGAATTATTAATTTTAAGTGCTTGTCAGACGGCATTGGGAGATACACGAGCAGCATTGGGTTTGGCTGGAGTTTCTATTCGGGCAGGGGCTCGTAGTGTTCTAGGGAGTTTATGGAACGTTAATGATGGCTCTACAGCAGAATTAATGAAACAGTTTTATCAAGAATTATTGCAGTCTGGTAGTTCACAACTCAGAAAAGCGGAAGCACTGCGTCAAGTTCAAATGAAATTTATCAAAGGAGAAATAGAATTAAATGCAGATTACGATAAACCCTATTATTGGTCATCATTTATTCTTGTTGGTAATTGGTTGTAGTTCGTAAGGAAGAGGGAAGAAGGAAGAGGGAAGAGGGAAAATTTGGGTTCAACGAGATGGAACTGAAGTAGGAATAGCTAGGGAGTTAATTGAAGCGGGGGTGCCTAAGTCTGATATTGTACTAGTGCAGGATGGCAGAAATAAGTGACCAGTAGGAGCAATGCCCTCTTCCTGAGATAGAATACTCAGAGGTGCGATCGCATCGGAGAGGCCAGCCCCAAAAAGTGACCACTAAAAAAAAGTGATTT
>NZ_JAAHGB010000106.1:16859-17075 GCF_010672695.1 Okeania sp. SIO1H4 | reverse complement strand
CGGCAATGCAAGCTGCTACATATTCTCCTACGCTATGCCCCATGAGTATATCTGGTTTGATGCCCCATGACTGCCATAGTTGACACAGAGCGTATTCTATGGCAAATAAGGCTGGTTGAGTGTAGGCGGTTTGGTCGATTAAATCAATGTTTTCTGTTGTTTGTGTATCTGGATAAATTACAGAAAGTAGGGGATGTTCTAAATATGGTTGCAAGA
>NZ_JAAHGB010000106.1:0-16759 GCF_010672695.1 Okeania sp. SIO1H4 | reverse complement strand
GCGTATTCTATGGCAAATAAGGCTGGTTGAGTGTAGGCGGTTTGGTCGATTAAATCAATGTTTTCTGTTGTTTGTGTATCTGGATAAATTACAGAAAGTAGGGGATGTTCTAAATATGGTTGCAAGAGCTGGGAGCATTGGTCAACGGTTTGGCGAAATAGTGGCTGAGTTTGATATAACTCTCTTCCCATATTCAGATATTGGGAGCCCTGTCCTGTAAATAGGAAAGCTTTTTTTGGTGATTGACAATTACTAGAGAGTTTTCCAGAAAATACATCTAATGATTCTTCTGCTACACTAATTTGTGCTAATTTATCTGCTAATTCTTGTTTTTCAGAGGCGATAATAGCTAGACGATGGTTAAAGTGTACTCGCCCAGTATTAGCTGTATAACATATATCTGCTAAGTCTAATTCAGGATGAGTTTCTAGATGATGTTGATAGCAAATGACTAACTCTGTCAGAGCAACTTCTGTCTTAGCTGATAATGTTAATAAATATGAGAGATACTCTTGCCAGTTATCCTTTTCATCTTTCAGCTTTTTGCTATTTTCTGGGAAAAATCCTTCTTCTACTATCATGTGGACATTAGTTCCACTAATACCAAAAGAGCTAATGCCTGCTAACCTTCTTTTTTCTTCTGAGTTCCAGACTATTGATTCTTGAGGCACAACTACAGGAATTTCAGACCAAGGAATTCTAGGATTAGGCTTTTTCAAGTGTAAATGAGCAGGAATCTTTTTCTGACATAGACTCAATACAACCTTAATTAAACCAGCAATTCCTGCGGCTCCTTCAGTATGACCTATATTTGTTTTCACACTTCCAAGAACTAAAGGATGGTCTGAAAGTCGAGAAGAGCCGTAAATATTTGTTAATGCTTCTACCTCTATGGGATCTCCCAAAGGTGTTCCTGTTCCATGGCACTCAATGTAATCCACTAATTCTGGCTCAGACTGAGCATTTTTCAATGCTTGGCGAATCACCTGTTCTTGAGCTGGTCCATAGGGTACAGTTAAACCACTACTAGGTCCATCATGGTTAACAGCAGAACCTCGAATTAGAGCCAAAATATTGTCACCATCTCTACGAGCATCTGATAAACGTTTGAGTACGACTACTCCACATCCTTCTCCTCTTCCATAACCATCAGCCGATGCATCAAAGGTTTTACAACGACCATCAACAGAATTCATTTGAGCCCGAGATTCTAACAAACTAGCTAGCGGTGTCAGGATAAGATTCACTCCCCCTACCAAAGCCAAATTACATTCTTGACCACGCAAACTTTGACATGCTAAATGACAAGCAACTAAAGAGGATGAACAAGCCGTTTCGACTGTAAGGGTAGGTCCATGTATCCCTAAAAAGTAAGCTAATCTTCCTGCTGCTGTACTGGCATCGCTAGCGAAGAAAGGTTCAATTTTTCCAGCATTTTGGATTAATTGGGCATAATCTTGAGTCATCATTCCCACAAATACACCTGTTTGGCTGCCAATTAAATCACTGGCAGATAAACCAGAATATTCAAGACTTTCCCAGATAACTTCTAATAAAAGCCTTTGTTGGGGATCCATCCAAGACGCTTCTCTAGGAGAAATGCCGAAAAAACTTGCATCGAAACGATCAACTTGTTGCAAGAAATTGCCATAACGACTGTACATTTTACCTGGGCGTTCAGGATCTGAATCGTAATAGGCATTAATATCCCAACGATCATGGGGGACTTCTTGAACGGCATCAACCCCATTCTCTAAAACTTTCCAGAAAGCATCAGGAGAATCACCCCCACCTGGAAATCGACATCCAACTCCGATAATTGCTATGGGATCAGTTTGAGCATTTTGTAAAGTTTGCAGGTTTGCTTTTGTTTTACGTAATTCAATTAACGCCTTCTTCATTAATTGAATTTCGTCTATTTTAGGTGTAATATTACTATTCATTTGCACCCATCCTCCAAGCTAAGTTCATCAGAAAGCAGTTCTAAAATTTCATCTTTAGATACATTCTCCAATTGTTCATTTAGATTGTCTACTTCTAGAACAGATTCTCCTACTTCATCAGAGTATAATAAAACCTCTTTCATTATGTAATTAACAATCTTTTCCACTGTTGGGTAATTGAAAATAAAAGTAGAGGTAAAGGCATGATCTAAGTTCCTTTGCAAACTATTCCTTAAATCCATTGCCATTAAAGAATCTAGACCTAAGTCAAAAAGTCCCTGTTGTAAGCCAATTTGCTCCCAATTATCTAATCCCATCACTTGAGCTACTTGCTGACAAACATAAGTAACTAATAAATTTTGCCATTGCTTAATTGGTTTTTCTTTTAATTCCATAAGAAAAGTAGATTTTGGCGATGATAATTGTACAAGGGACTTAATTTCTTCTAGCAAAGGCCAGAAGGCTTCATCGTGCATTTGAGAAATAAATCTAGACCAATTGATAGGAAATACTCCTACTTGGATAGCTTGATTAGTCAATAATTCTGTTAAAGCCTGTAATCCTTCTTCATTATTAAGGGGAGTTATACCTTGAGATCTCATTCTCTGTTGGTGATGACTGTTCAGGCGAGAAGCCATTCCTTCTTGGCTCCATGGCCCCCAATTAATGCTTAATGCAGGTAATCCCATTCCTCTGCGATAATGGGCTAAAGCATCCATAAAAGCATTAGCAGCAGCATAATTTGCTTGGCCTAGATTCCCTAGCAAAGATGCTGCGGAAGAAAAGTAAACAAAAAAGTCGAGAGGTATATGCTGAGTGAGTTGATGGAGATGCCAACTACCCTGTATTTTTGGCTTCATAACTTTGGTAAATTGGTTCCAATTCAGGTCTGAAACCATACCATCTTCCAATACTCCAGCAGCATGAATTACTCCTTTTAGGGGTGGCAACTTTGGAGAGGAAAAAGAGTTGTCTAATTGATGATTCTCTTGAAACTGTTCAATTATTTTGGCAACATCCTCTTCCTTAGAAATGTCGCCATTAACTACTCGCACTTCTACTCCTGTAGTCTCTAATTTCTCAATTTTTTCTCTAACATTGGAGGACGGTTGCTTACGACTAACTAGAACAAGATGTTTAGCTCCATTGTTTGCTAACCAAGAAGCTGTTTCTAAGCCTAAATCTCCTAATCCTCCCACGATTAGATAACTTGCGTTTGGTTCGAGAAAGATTCTCTTTGAGTTTTCTTGTGGCAACTGTGGCTCTAAATTCCCATTTGCCTGCTGCTCTTGGCGTTTTGGTTGCTTGACTAGGCGAGATACATAACGTAATTCTTGACGATAAGCGATTTGGTTTTCCCTCTCAGGAGATAAAAGTTCCTGAATTAAGGGTTTTAAGATATCATGAATATTTTCTTCACTACCGTACTCCAAGTCAACTAATCGACAATCTATTTCGGGATGCTCAAGAGCAAGTACTCTTCCTAATCCCCACAAAGTGGCCAATTCTGGTTGTACTACCTCCCTCGCTTCAAGGACATTTTGGGTTCCCATAGTTACTAACCACAAGGATGGCAGATTGTTGTTACTACTAGCAGTAAGTGCCTGTACTAGATAAAGCAAGCTCTGTAAACATAAATTTTGAGCCTTCTCTACTTTTTCTAAATTTGAAGGTTCATGGCTTGGCAATACAGTCCAGAGATAAATAATCTCATCTATGTTTGAAGCATCTTGCAGTAGGCGTTGAAAATCTTGAACTTGACTGGGATCAATTTGATAGTGTTGCTCATCTAGCTTTTGATAACCTGATGATGGAAAGATAAATACACAATCCTTCTGTTGCAGTTGTTCTTCCATAGCTAACATCACTTCTTCTTCTACCCTCACTGAGGCAACAAATATCAGTCTTTTCTTTCTATGAGTTGTAGAAAAAGCTTCTTGTTTAATTTCTAGAGATTTAGGCTGCCAATTGATTTGATAAAGCCAATCCTTAATATCTGATTGCAGAGTTTGAAGTAATACTTTTTGATTAGCTTTCCTCACTTCAAAGTCAATTACTTTTGCTAATATTTTTCCTGATGCAGTAAACAACTCAATATTAGCTTTAAAAGATTCCAAGGAAGTTCCCTCATTCTTTTTTAAATCAGCGTGACACCAAACCTGATTACTATCGGGAACATCATAAAAAATAAACTCTCCTATCCTAAAAGGAACAAAAGTTTCATAATCTCGATCTAATTGATCGTCTATAGCTCCTCCTAATAGTTGAAAAATTGAATCAATTAAAGTAGGATGAAGTTGATACTCCTGGACATCTTGAAGCACCTCTGGAACTTGAAGCAGTCCTAAAATTTCTCCTTCTCCTTTCCAAATCTGCTTAAACCAGCGAAATGTATTTCCCAGTTCAATTTTTCTCTGAGCAAGGGCTTCGTAAATTTGTTTGTTATCAATAGGTTGAGTACAGCAAGTTTGAAATTTCTCTAAAGAAGTACTGGGGCTTATCTCTGTGCTGGGAAGGATTTTACCTTGAGCATGAATAGACCAATTATCATTCCTTTCACTTCCAGCAAAATTACTATCTATCTGATCGTTTAGACTTGGTTCAAAGCTAATAACCTCCAAAGAATAACCCATTTTTTCTGGAGTCAAAACAACTTGTAAGGTTCTCTCTGCTTTTTCGTTAAGTGCTAGAGCTTGAGGAAAGAAAATATCTTCCAATTTGCATTGTTGATTGGAAAAGAGAAAAGAAGCAGTAGTTAATAAAGTAGAAATGTGACAAGCTCCTGGGACTACTACTTCTTGATAAATACGGTGGTCTAAAAGAAAGGGTAATAATGATGTACTAAAACAAGATTCAAAAAAGATTTGCGGGCATAAAGGAGATTGTAATTTTTTATGAACCAGAGGATGTAGTTTCGCTTCTTGATTTAAACCTTTGTCTTTTTTCGCAGTATTACTTATCCAATAGCGTTGCCTTTGGAATGGATAATTTGGCAAGACTACTTTCTTTTTTCTCAACTTATTCCCCAGTTGTAACCAATCTATTTTGATTTCTTGTACATATAGTTGTCCTACACTTGAGAGCATTGACTGCCATTCATCTACTCCCGGGCGTAATGATGGCAACCATACACCTCTTGATTCTGGTAAACATTGACGTGCCATTCCTAATAAAATTGGTTTCGGTCCAATTTCGAGGCAGATTTCATACCCACTTTTGTGCAAATTCTCTATTGCTGAGGCAAATTTTACTGGTTGCCGTGTATGGTCTACCCAATATTTGGCACTGGTGATTCTGTTGTCTGCTATTGTACCTGTGAGGTTAGATATAATTGGTATTTGAGGTTGATTTATTTTGACTTGATTGACTAGTGTTTCTATATCTCCTAGTATGGGTTCCATTAATGGTGAATGGAAAGCATGGGATACAATTAATTTTTTTGTTTTGATTCCTTGTGATTCTAACTTATATACTATCTGGTTGACTTCTAATGAAGACCCTGATATGACTACACTTGCTGGTCCATTTATTGCTGCTATTCCTACTTTTTCTTTGTGTGGGTTGACCGTTGCTATTACTTTGTCTATTGATGCCATTACTGACACCATTTCTCCACCTTTCGGCAATTTTTGTATTAATTTCGCTCTGGCTGTTACTAGCTTGAGGGCTGCTTCTAAGCTCCAGATTCCGGCTACTGTTGCTGCTACATATTCTCCTAGACTGTGACCCATGACTACATCTGGTTTAATGCCCCATGATTGCCAGAGTTTGGCGAGGGCGTATTCAATGGCAAATAGTGCTGGTTGGGTGTAGACTGTTTGGTCTAGTAGTGATGGTTTGCTATCAACATTTGTTTGAGGGTAGAGAATTTCTAATAGAGGATTTTCTAGTTGACTATTGAGGATTTCACTACATCGATCTATGCTTTCACGGAAGACTGGTGCCTGGTCGTAGAGTTTCCTTCCCATGTTGATATATTGAGACCCTTGACCTGTAAACAGAAAGGCGATTTTGGGAGTACTGCTGCTGGGAGAGTTGGCTTGGGAATATAAGAAAGCAGTTTCTTTTCCTGCTTGATATTGTTGTAGTTTGGCTGCTAGTTCTTCTTTGTTTGTCCCTACTACTGCGAGGCAGTGATGGAAATGTGCTCTACCAGTTTGGGCTGTGTAACAAATATCTGCTAGGGTTTGTTCTTTATGAGTTTCTAGATGTCTAATATAACGAGCTACTAATTCCGTGAGAGCTGAATCTGTTTTAGCTGAGAGGGTTAATAGTTGCACTGGAAGTTCTAATATCTCTTCTGTTTTCTCTTCCGCTGGAGCTTCTTCCAATACGACATGGGCGTTTGTTCCACTAAAGCCAAAGGAACTGACTCCTGCAACTCTACTTTTTTCTCCTACTTGCCAAGGAATCACCTGAGTAGGCACATGAGCCGGGAATTCTGACCAATTAATATAAGGACTAGGTAGGTTGAAATGCAGATGAGGTGCAATCTGTTTATGTTGCATTTGCAATACAACTTTGATTAAACCTGCGATTCCAGCTGCAGCTTCGGTATGACCAATATTTGTCTTAAGTGAACCAATTATCAACGGTTGCTCTTGAGAGTGAGTTTCCCCAAATACTGCTGCCAAAGCTCCCACTTCAATCGGATCTCCTAAAGATGTTCCCGTACCATGAGCTTCCACATAGCTCACGTGAGCTGGCTCTACTCCCCCGTTTTTTAATGCTTTACGGATGACTGCTTGTTGAGACAGACCATTAGGAACTGTTAAGCCACTGGTATGACCATCTTGGTTGATTGCAGTGCCACGAACTATCGCCAGAATATTATCTCCATCAGCTACTGCGTCAGATAGTCGCTTGAGCACTACTATGCCACATCCCTCACTGCGAACAAATCCATCAGCAGAGGCATCAAAAGTCTTGCATCGACCATCTGCAGAAAGCATACGAGATCTTGAATGATTAATATGGATTAATGGTGCAATTATTCTATTTACTCCTCCTGCTAGAGCTAAATCACTCTCTTGATTCCTCAGACTAGAACAAGCAAGATGGAAGCTCACTAAAGAAGAAGAACAAGCTGTATCCACTGCCAGGTTCGGTCCAGTCGTACCTAAAATGTAGGAAACTCTCCCTGATGCAGTACTCTGAGTATTTCCACTAGCAAAATAAGCATTAATTTTTTCGAGATCGCAGCTAGCTATTTGAGTATAATCACTACCTCCAATACCAAGAAAAACACCTGTCTGAGTTTTAGCTAGTTTTTGTGGATTCACCGCAGCATTCTCTAAAGACTCCCAAACCACCTCCAAAAGCAGACGTTGTTGAGGATCGAGATAATTTGCTTCCTTAGCAGAAATACCAAAGAAAGAAGAATCGAATTCTTGTAGTTGCCCGATAAAGCCACCATAACGGGTATATATTTTACCTGGAGTTTCTGGATCTGGATCGTAGTAATCATCAATATTCCATCTGTCCTTGGGGATTTCAGTAATAGCATCTACTCCCTGTTGCAAAAGATTCCAGAAGGTTTCTGGAGTAGATGCTCCTCCGGGGTAGCGACAACCAATACCAATGATTGCTATTGGTTCTTTTGGCAATTTCTCCAATGCATCTATCTTTGATTGCAATTCTTCAATTACCAAAAATGCTCTTTGCAAAGGAGTTAGTTCTTCAATATTCTTTGATAAAGTTTTCATTATTTTTATACCTCATTTATTAATTATTAATGATTTGAGTTTTTGGTTAATTAATTCTTCTAATTGCTCTTCTGAAAGCTCTTTTGTCTTAGCAAACGAATCTTCTTGTTTTTTATTCTTATTACTTTCTATTGGTTTAGTGATTGAAGTATCTGAACTGTCTGTTTTTTCTAGTAGCTGTTGAGCTAAGTAATCTATCAGCTCTCCCATTGTTGGATAGTCAAAAGCTAGGGTGAATGGAATTGAACACTCTAAAATTGTTTGTAATTTATTCCTCAATTCTACAGATGTTAATGAATCCATCCCTAAATCAAAAAATCCTTCATCTAAACCTATTGATTTCTCATTATTCATACCTAGTACCTTAGCTACTTGAGTTCTAACCAGACTGACTAATAAATCTCGTTTTTCGGATACCGTTGCTGCCTCTAAATGCTGTAGAAAATCAGATTTTGATTCTTGGGCAATACTACTGGTAATTTCTTTCCAATCTGCTAGCAAAGGCCATTTGTCGATTCGTTCTTGCCACACGGACCAATCTATGGGTGCTATCCCTACTTCCACATCTGAACCACTCATCACTAACTCTAGGGATTCTAGTACCTGCTCTGGTGTCATTGCACCTAAACCCTGCTGCTGCGCTCTGACATCTGCTCCACGTTCTGCTGCTTCTCCTATTTGAGACACTGCCCCAAAATTCAAGCTCAATCCTGGCAATCCCATACTTCGACGATAATGAGCCAGACCATCCAAAAAACTATTGGCTGCTGAATGATTTCCCTGACCTGGTGCGCCCAAAATAGATGCCATTGAAGAAAACAATACAAAAAAGTCTAATTGCAAATTTTTTGTCAATTGATGCAAATGCCAACCACCCTGAACTTTTGGAGACATCACTTTTTCAAAACTTGACCAACTCTGGTTGGGTAGCGTTCCATCAGATAAAACTCCTGCTGAATGAATTACTCCTGCTAGTGGGAAGGTAGATTGGTTAATGTTCTCAAATACCCGCTCCATGGCATCCCATTCCGACACATCAGCCTTTTCCACTACTACTTGGGCACCAGCTTGTTCCAACTCAGTTAATTTTTCGAGGATAGCGTTGTCAGGAGAACGACGTCCCAGTAAAACTAAATTATTGGCTCCTCTGGAGACCATCCAACGGGCTACCAGTAAGCCCAAACCTCCCATACCTCCTGTAATCAAGTAGGAAGCGTTTTCCCGGAAATTCAGAGGCACTTCTGTTTGCTGATCACTGCTGCGCACTAATCTAGCTACATAACGACTGTTTCCTCGCCATGCTACCTGGTTTTCTCTATCATCAGACCAAATTTCATCGAACAGTTCCCATGCTTGATGCTCTATTGTTTCTGTTGGGTCTAAATCAATTTGCATACAGGATAATTCTGGGTGTTCTAAGTTAATCACTTTCCCCATTCCCCACACCGCAGATTGTGCAAGCCCAGGAATTGCCGGATTACTTTCCGGTACAGGTTGCGTTCCTGAAGTCACTAACCATAAACGAGGTGGTTGAGATAAACTAGATTTAACTAGAGCTTGTACAACTGATAATGTCGTACCACAACCCAGTTGAGATAAATTTTCTAACTCCAGAAAGCTAATTTCTTTCCCTACAAATGCTTCTGTTGTCCAACATTGCACTACTCCATATAATGTTGAATTTGAGTCTGCTGCTACATTTGCTATCAGTTCCTCGAATTCTTCTGGGTTATGGGGGTTAATCGTAAACTCTTCTGATGCCAGTTGTTGATATTTTTCTCCGACAAATACTAAAGTACACTGTTCTCCTACTGAGCGCATTTGATTAGCTAACTGTTGCGCTACTCCCTGAGTATCTGCTAGTATCAACCAATTCTTAGGTGTCCGTGATTTGACTTCCACTGTTGTTTCGTCAGCTTCCGCAACAATTACTGACTGCCGAGACAAACATTCTGCCATTCCCTCAATATCTGGTAGTGCTACTACTTGTTGAGTAAAACCAGTTTCACTAAGCACTTGCTTCCATTTGCTTCGGGACAACAGAGGATAGTCTGGTCGTAACTCATAATCTTGGAATTTCCACCATCCTTCTAATAATCCGAAGATTAAATCTATCCACTTCTGGGGAGTTGTTCCTTCCAACAATAACAACATTCCTCCTGGCATCAAGAGTTTTTTCACATGGGATAATGTTTGCTTGATATTGGCAGTAGCATGAAGGACATTAGCAGCTATAACCACATCATACTGGTGAGGTTCAAATCCTTGGTTTACTGGTTCTACTTCTATATCCAAAGTTTGATACTGTACAAATGGATATTCTTGGAACTTCTGTTTCGCTTTAGTAGTGAACAGCGTTCCCAGATCGCTGAATACATATTCCGTTTGCGTAGGTGGCAAATGAGGTAGAATATAGCTGGTTGTACCTCCTGTTCCAGCTCCAATTTCCAATATTCTTAGCCCACGGTGTTGTGGTAATTTCTCTATTGCTTTGGCGATCGCTTTTTCCACTATGGTGTTCATCACTTTCGCTGCTGGTGACTCTTGATAAAGTCTAGTAGCTGTAGTTAGGTCTCCTTCAGGAAACACTAATTGCACTGGATCGACTGCACCTCGCAATACCCCGCTCAGTTGTGATGCACAACGATGAAGCAGTATTAATGCAGCTTCTTCATCGGGATACTGACTCAGCAACTTCTGGCTTTTTTCACTAGGGTCAACTTTCTCCAAAGTTTGTAATACCTGCCATTGCTGTTGAGTTGACTGCACAATTCCCACAGATGCCAGAATTTGCAACATCCTGTTAAATAGTTGTCGCTGACTCTTGACTATACCTAGACGAGAAGCTGCAGAATCAATCGAAAAACTATCCGTTGGTTCATAAGGCCAACTCATTTCCTGTAATGCTTGCACTATATAGTCTATACTTAACTCTTCTAAGCAAGTTTGGATTTGCTCTGAGCGATCGTTATCTAACCCAGTTACTAATTCTTTCAGAGTAGAAGTTAATTGTTTTTCAACTTCTGGAGGTGTTGGTAGATAATCTGGAGACTGTAGCTGACTGAAAATAGCTGTTTTTCTCCATTCGACTTGATAAAACCAATCTTTGATGCTGACTGTTTCTAGTTGTTGTTGATGCTGTTTAGATAGTAAGTCTAGCAGTTTAGGTAATAAATCTATTTCACCTTGGGAAAGATTGCCAACTTTTTCTAGTTCTTGGGCTAAAGTATCTATTTTTCCCTGACTCAGTAGGTTAACGATCGTGGTATTACTATTTTCTGTCAATGAGCTTTGATTTCCATTTTTGCTTTTTTCTATCCAATAACGTTGTCGTTGGAATGGATAAGTAGGCAACATCACTTTGTTTCGTGAATAATCTTGATCAAACCTTAACCAATCTATATCCACTCCTTGTACATATAGTTCCGCCAAACTTTGTAGCATTTGCTGCCAGTCTGATTGATTTGGTCTTAGGGATGGTAACCAAACTCCTACATCTTCTGGCAAACACTGCCTGACCATGCCTAACAAAGTGGGTTTCGGTCCGATTTCTAAGAAGATAGAATAACCTTCTTGATGCAAGGTTTTCATACTTTGGGCAAATTTCACACTTTGACGAATATGATTTACCCAATAATTTGCTGTGGCAATATTCTCATCTGCTATGGTTCCTGTGAGATTCGATATCAGTGGTATCTTCGGTTGATTGTAGGTAACTTCTGAAGCTATCCCTTCAAATTCTGCTAATATTGGTTCCATTAATGGTGAATGGAAGGCATGAGATACTTGTAGTTGTTTAGTCTTGATTCCTTCTGCTTCTAATCTTTCTTTGATTGTGCCAACTACTTCTGCTACACCTGAAATTACTATACTTTCTGCTCCATTGATTGCTGCTATTGCTATTTTGTCTTTGTAGGGGGCAATTATTTGATTGATTTTCTGTTCTGATACTATTACTGATAACATCTTACCTCCAGCGGGTAACTGCTGCATTAACCTACCTCTATGAGCTATCAGTTTTAAGCCATCTTCTAAACTAAAGACTCCAGCGACAGTTGCTGCTACATATTCTCCCACACTATGTCCCATGAGTATATCTGGTTCTATTCCCCATGATTGCCAGAGTTTAGCTAAGGCGTATTCTATGGCAAATAAGGCTGGTTGAGTGTAGGCGGTTTGGTCGATTAAATCAATGTTTTCTGTTGTTTGTGTATCTGGATAAATTACAGAAAGTAGGGGATGTTCTAAATATGGTTGCAAGAGCTGGGAGCATTGGTCAACGGTTTGGCGAAATAGTGGCTGAGTTTGATATAACTCTCTTCCCATATTCAGATATTGGGAGCCCTGTCCTGTAAATAGGAAAGCTTTTTTTGGTGATTGACAATTACTAGAGAGTTTTCCAGAAAATACATCTAATGATTCTTCTGCTACACTAATTTGTGCTAATTTATCTGCTAATTCTTGTTTTTCAGAGGCGATAATAGCTAGACGATGGTTAAAGTGTACTCGCCCAGTATTAGCTGTATAACATATATCTGCTAAGTCTAGTTCAGGATGAGTTTCTAGATGATGTTGATAGCGAATGGCTAACTCTGTCAGAGCAACTTCGGTCTTAGCTGATAATGTTAATAAATTTGAAGGACGCTTAAAAGAACTATGATGGGAATGAATTTTCTCAATTGTAAATTCTCTTGGTGCTTCTTCTAGAATTAAATGAACATTAGTGCCACTCATTCCAAAAGAACTAATCCCAGCTATTCTGGGTTTTCCTTCACAAGACCAAGGTACTAATGAGACAGGAATTTTTATAGCTAATTCATCCCAAGCAATGTGAGGATTTGGTTGATTAAAGTGTAAATGAGGCGGGATTTCTTGATGTTGAAGTGCTAAAACCACTTTTATCAAAGATGATATACCTGCTGCTGCTTCTAAATGCCCAAAATTAGTTTTTACCGAACCTACTAATAATGGCTTATCAACAGGACGTTCTTTACCATATACAGTATCTAAAGCTTCTATTTCTATTGGATCTCCTAAAGAAGTTCCACTCCCATGAGCTTCAACATAACTTACCTGATGAGGTTCTAATTTTGCGTTTGCCAGAGCTTCTTCAATTACTTTTTTCTGAGCTATTCTACTAGGGACTGTCAAACCATTACTAGGTCCATTATGGTTTATTGCTGAACCTCTAATTATTGCTAACACTAAATCACCATCATTAATGGCATCGGACAAACGCTTCAAGACAACAACACCACAACCTTCTCCTTGCCCATAACCGTTGGCAGAAGCATCAAAAGTTTTACAACGACCATCAGGAGATAGTGCTTTCAGTCGGCAACGACTAATTGTACCTCTAGGAGATAAAAGAAGATTTACACCACCTGCTAATGCTAAATTGCTTTCACATAAACGAAGGCTCTGGCAAGCTAGATGGAGTGCAACAAGAGAGCTTGAACAAGCTGTGTCTAACTGAATGTTAGGTCCTTGTAAACCAAGTAAATGAGCAATACGTCCTGTACCCATACTTCGACATACACCTAAAGTTGAGTAAGCATCCCCATTATCTTGATTTTGCATATTTAGTTGGGCATAGTCATCTGTACAAAGACCCATAAACACGCCTGTTTTACTTTGTCTCAAGTTAGCCCATGTTTGTCCAGAATTTTCTAGTGCCTCCCATGAAACCTCTAAAAGCATTCTTTGCTGAGGATCTAAACTAACTGCTTCCCGAGGACAAATACCAAAAAAATCAGGGTCAAACTGGTCAACTTGCTCCAGAAATCCTCCTTCTTTTGTGTAGGCTTTTCCTCCAATTTCTGGATTTTGATCGTAGTATATATCAGCATCCCATCGTTGAGATGGTATCTTGGTTATGGCATCTGTACCATCCTGTAATAACTGCCAATATGCAGATAAGTTATCAGCCCCACCTGGAAATCGGCAACTCATGCCAACGATAGCAATTGGTTCTGTTTTTGTCTTATTTGCAGCTTCAAGCTTAATTCGCATTTCCTTCAAAACTTGAAGTAACTGTTCAGATGAAAAATTTTTATTCCTTATTTCAGACATTTTATTTTTACTCCTGTATTAAAATTTGAATTTTTTCTAATTCTTCAGCAATTTCATCATTAATTTTTTCTTTGTATTCCAAATTACCTATATTTGGCAGATGTTCATTTTGAATTTTGTCAAATTTATCTTCTGATTCTTGCTCTTCTGAAAAAAGTTTCTTGATTAAGTATTTAGAAAGTTCTTGAATATTAGAAATATCAAATAATGTGGCTGTACTAATAGAACAATTCAAGCTATAATTCAACAAATTTCTTAATTCAACTAGACTTAAAGAATTCATTCCCATGTCAAATAATCCTAAGTCTAATTCTGGAAGTAGAGAATGAGAAAATCCTAGCAGTTTACCTATTTCAATTTGAAGATAATAACTCAGAACCTGTTGACGCTTGTTTTTTTGTGCTTCATTAAGTTTTTTCATAATCTCTGAAGTTTGTTCCGAAACTCGCTCTACATTCTCTGTCTTTGAATAAGAATCTATTTTTTCTAGAAATAACCGTTTTTGTTCTACTTCATAAAATTGTTTAAATAAAGCCCAATCAATATCTGCTACTACTGTTTGAGGGTTATTGGTTGCCAACAGTTCGCTTAAAGCAGCTATACCTTTTTGTGGAGCTAAAGACTTAATACCTATCTTGCTTAACCAATTCAATCTTTCTGTATCTGCCATTCCTCCTCCTGCCCATGGTCCCCAATTAATGCTATTACTTGGTAGTCCTATAGCTTGACGATAATGGCTTAACCCATCCAAAAAATGGTTGGCAGCAGCATAATGAGCTTGATCGACTGAACCCCAAACTGCTGCGATAGAAGAGAAATTGACAAAAAAGTCTATTTCTCGATCTTGAGTTAACTGATGCAGTAACCATCCCCCTATTACCTTGGGACGAAGTATTGCTTCTAAATGATTGAGTTTTATTTCCTCAAAAGGTTGAACTTTTACAACTCCAGCAGCATGAATCACCCCTTTAAGAGGAGGCATGGACTTTTTCATCTGTTCCATAACTCTCACTAAGTCTTCCTTCTTAGATACATCTGCTTCAGCTATAATTATTTTTGTTCCTCGTTGTTCTAAGTTAGAAATAGTTGCTTGTGCTAATTCATTTGGTTTACCTCTACTCATTAAAACTAAATACTTAGCTTGCTGAGAGACTAACCATTGTGCTGCTTGTAAACCTAGACTACCTAGTCCTCCAGTAATTAAATAAGTTCCTTTACCATCAAATGAAACGGGTTGGAATTTTGGCAGTAATTTTTTGACTAAACGAGCTACATAGGTTTTCCCTGAACGAAAGGCGATCTGTGCTTCTTGTTGAGTACCTGTTATATTTTGCCAGAGTATTTCTGCTTCATTTTCAGATATTTTCGGATCTAAGTCTATTAAACCCCCCCATAATTGAGGATATTCTAGAGAAATTACTTTCCCTAGTCCCCAGAGCGGAGTTTGAGCAACTGCTAATTCTTTTGTTTGAGATATTACAGGTTGAGATCCTCTAGTAATTAGCCACAGTTGAGGCGAAATAGATTTAAAATTTCTTACCAAAACTTGTGTTAAATGTAGCATACTGCCGCAACCTAATCTTTGTGCTTGCTCCAAACTAGAGGTTGTCAGTTCTACCGATGGGGAAGACTCTAGGCTCCACAAATGAACTATTCCTTTCCAAGAATCTGAGTTAGTTGCCACTATTTCGTGGCATAAAAACTCAAAATCATCTTGTTCAGATGGGTTAATTTCCCAGCTTTCCCTCCCTTGTTTTTTGCAAGTTTGACCAGGAAAAATCATAACGCAGCGATCGCCACTTTCTTCTATTATTTTTCTCAGTTGTAGGCCAACACCACCCAGATCGCTAAAGATCAACCAAGTTCCTTTTTCTGTAGCTGGGATACTTTTTTTAATTAAATATTTGTCTTTAGGGATTTGATTTTGCCATTCCACTCCATAAAAAAGTTGCTGTAATGAGACATCAGAATAATATAGTGGTGCATTGAGTTTTTCTTGATTCCACTGATAAATTTCATTTACTGGCAAGTTATTTTGTTTTTTTGCACTCAAAATTACATAGCTTACTAGCCCCCTACGAAGCATCTTGTACAAATTATCATAGGATTTAAAACCTACTTTAGTATTTTCGCTGAAATTAAATTTTTTACATACATATTCTAGATTATTTTCAAAGTTCGGATCGTATAACCCATTGGCAATTTCCTGACTAATATCTACATAATCTACAATCTGAAGATTATTGTTTGATAGCAAATTAAGCCATTCCTTTTTGGGAATTAAATAAGAAGAGTGAGCATCATAGTCAATAGAAAAAGAGCCACTAGAGATAAAATCGGATAAAACTAAATGACCATCTTGATTTAGATGATTACCAATGTTGGTAAATAATCCCTCTTTATTTTTGACATGACAAGCTACTTCAAAACCATAAATCATATCGTAATTATCTGGAAATTCATCATGTGAACTATTACGATTAAAAATTTGTACTCTATCTTGCAAATTCAGTCTATTTATTTTTTTATGTGCTAGCTCAACTTGCTCCTTTGATATTGTGTAACCACAAAGCTTCATATTTTCGTGATTCTTCGCCAAATCGATCAAATCTGTGCCATGGCCACAACCAAAATCAAGAACTTTTTTACAACAATTAAAGTCTATTTTTTCATAAGCTATTCTTCTTATTTCTTGTTGAGCAATTTTAAGAAGATTATCATGTTTTTTTTCTGATATTTCTATAAGCCAAGAGAAACCAGGAATAATTTGTGGCAAAGGAGCATAATTTAAAATTATTTCTTCATCTTCCTTTTCAAAATTAATCAGTTCATCGTAATAGTCAATAACTATAGGTTTTGAAATTTCCAGACTTTCTATCCAATAACTTTGTCTTTGAAAAGGATAAGTGGGTAACACTACTTTATTTCGTCGATCATCTCCCTCAAACCCTAACCAATCTATATCCACCCCCTGTACATACAATTTTCCTAAACTACACAGCATCTGTTCCCATGCACCTACTTCTTCACGCAAAGATG
>NZ_JAAHGB010000105.1:0-18218 GCF_010672695.1 Okeania sp. SIO1H4 | reverse complement strand
TGAAAAAATGACTCGAAGGAATCTTATTGATGAGTTGGAGAGAGTTGTTCATTCCCTTCAAGAAAGTTATTTAGATATTTGTTTTGGTGGAGAAATTGAACCAGACCCATCCTATGATCTTCAGGATGATAAATAATGTGAGAAACGAAGATAATTCCAGATTTGATTTCTAATACAATCACCGATTAGTTAGTGTAATACTTACGCTAACCACTTTTTCTTTTTGTCCAAAGTCCAATACTAAGATACTTGATATTTTCTTAACCTTGCCAATAGTCGTTAGGATCGAGAATATAAATAAACTGAAATACATCATTGGAGAAAAATAAATGGATCTAGTCAGACTCCAAAATTCATTGGACAATATCTCGTTTGCCATCTTGTTTGCCACAATGCTAATTTATTGGGTAGGTGCCGCTTTTCCTCGTATCCCCTATCTCTCGGTCTTGGGTTCTACCGGAATGGTGACCGCTAATCTCTGTATTGCAACCCTATTAGGAGCACGTTGGCTAGAAGCTGGCTATTTTCCCATTAGTAATTTGTACGAATCTCTATTTTTCCTGACTTGGGGACTTACTACTATTCACCTCATAGCTGAAAATATGAGTGGAAGTCGCCTGGTGGGAGTTTTTACATCTCCCTTGGCAATGGGTATTACTGCTTTTGCGGCCCTAACTTTGCCCTCCGGTATGCAGTTATCAGAACCTCTTGTGCCTGCTCTAAAATCTAATTGGTTGATGATGCACGTCAGTGTCATGATGTTGAGCTATGCAACTTTGATGGTGGGGTCTTTACTGGCGATCGCTTTTCTCATTGTTACCAGTGGCCAAAAAGTAGAACTTAGTGGCAGTTCCTTTGGCACTCGTTCTTATAGAAATAATCATTCTGTGAAGCTCTCAAAAAATTTGCAACTTCAAACAGAGGGAGCTAGTCTGAATCAAATTGAGGACAACCATCAATCTTCTCCTCTATCTACAACAAATGGCCACAGGCAAACTGCTGTCTTAGAAATGGCTAGACCTACTCAAGCAGTTGAGACAGAAGTAACTCTTTCTCCTCAACGTTTGAGTATTGCCCAAACTTTAGATAATATTAGTTATCGTATTATTGGCTTAGGATTTCCTTTACTGACTATTGGGATTATTGCTGGAGCAGTTTGGGCAAATGAAGCTTGGGGTTCTTATTGGAGTTGGGACCCGAAGGAAACTTGGGCTTTGATTACTTGGTTGGTATTTGCTGCCTATCTCCATGCGCGTATTACTAGAGGATGGCAAGGACGACGACCTGCTATTTTGGCTGCTACCGGATTTGTTGTAGTCTGGGTATGTTATTTAGGAGTAAATCTTTTGGGTAAAGGTTTACATTCCTATGGATGGTTTTTTTAAATTGCTTTACTCGTTTAGCTACGAGAAATGAAGGCGCAGCATTCAGTAAGAAAGGAAGAATAAAGAGAAAGGAGGAAAGTAAAGAGTCGGGAGTAGGAAGCAGTTATTATTACTCAGATTCTACAGGTCAATTTGTCACATAAAAAGTACCACAGACATCAGTGGGTTGATCAGTATTTATACTCTATAAATCCTCATAATTTAACTGAGACGGGAGCCAAATTATGAGGAATAAATTAAGCATAAATATTTGATGGAGCCAGATAATTAGCCAGCATCATTACCCTACTGACTAATGATTGATGAATAATGACTACTGACTAATTGCCTTTTATACTAGGCTTTGAAGTGCGGAATGTAGGTAATAAGATTTCTTATTCTCGTTTTTTAAATCACTTTTTAAATTAACTTCCTTTCTTCGTTAAAAATAAATCTAGGATAATTAAATATGGAAACTGAAGTGACTTTACTAAATAATGATGATGTTTTGTCTACAAGTGCTAGTCTTTTGATGTTTCAATGTACATTTCAAGTCAGTGAATATATAACGATGATTTTAGCTAGGTTGGAGTCGGAAAATTTATTTGATGATGGGCTAGAATGTCAATTATTAAGACCTGGTGATTATTGGAGAAAAGGAAAAGTAAAATTTCGTTTAGAATTTTTTACAGAAACTGAAGAAGAGTTATATGAAGCTGTCGAT
Organism: Okeania sp. SIO1H4; assembly: GCF_010672695.1. Classification (NCBI taxonomy): domain Bacteria; kingdom Bacillati; phylum Cyanobacteriota; class Cyanophyceae; order Oscillatoriales; family Microcoleaceae; genus Okeania; species Okeania sp. SIO1H4. Next base: position 16,130 of record NZ_JAAHGB010000105.1, on the reverse strand, counting down.
CCTATTTCTCAACCCTCAGCTTACTCCATACTAACTTCTGATGAACAGCCACAGAATGTAGGAATGTGGAGTTAATGCAATTTTTTCAACAATTAATAATAGGCATAGACGTGAAAAAGATATAAATTTTTTTCTGGGATGGGGAACAGGGAATAGGGAGTAGGCAAGATATTTTGATAAACTAAGGTACAGAAAATGATTGATTTTGTGAGTTTGAAAACTCTATTTATTTCCTATAAATTGGTTAAATAAAATGCTTATTTATTTTCCACTTAATAATTAATTAGACAAAGGCAACAGCTAAAAGCATGTAGAAAACAAATATTTTGTAGTTTAACAGATTGAAAAATACTCTAAATAAATTAGTAGGGAACAGGGAACAGGGAATAGGCAAGATATTTTGATAAAAAAAGGTACGAAAAATGATTGATTTTGTGAGTTTGAAAACTCTATTTATTTCCTATAAATTGGTTAAATAAAATGCTTATTTATTTTCCACTTAATAATTAATTAGACAAAGGCAACAGGCAACAGCGGGTAGAAAACAAATATTTTGTATTAAAATGCAAAATTAATTTCTAAGTTTCATAGAATAATATTTTAATCAGAGTTGACTGTAGATCGAGATAGACAAGTTATTGAAGAAGGCAGAAGGCAGAAGGAAGAAGGCTTTAGTTATCTAGGAGAGAAGGAAGAAGGAAAAAATAATTCTGTGCCACCTCACATAAAATTGGTATAATACCAATTTGATAAATATTTGCTACAAATAACTAGGTTATTTCTTAAGGAGTCCGTCGTCAGTGGTCAGAATGAATAGCTTTAATACCATTTATTAGGTCGGAATTTATCTTTTTATTCCAAGGGACATCTCTTGCATGTGTCTTTTAACTGCCCTTATTATTTGTAACATTCTTTTTCCATGCTTGGTATAATACCTAATACCTAACACCTAATACCTAATTTTGATAGAAAACAGGAAAGAGAGATTTCTAGCAAATATTTATTCAAATAGCATTAGAGATATTTTAGCAATGGAAGATGAAGATAATTTTCAAGAAAAACGTTGCTCTGAACTTTTACTATATCTGGCTTTAAATATAGAAGACTTCCAAATATTACCCAAAATCCAATTAGAAACAGACCTACCTCAGACAATTATAGACGGGATAAGAAAGTATTTTTTAACTTATCAATCTGCCTGTAAATATGCTAACCAGATGTTCCTAGAAATTTACCAATCTGGTGCAATAAAAAAATACTGTCAACAAAGCAAAATAGGTAAAAAATTACCCACTGCTTTTTATATTCATACCTCAGCCTTAGCACAACTTCATCCTTTACTACAACTCTACGAAAATTTAGCTCATCGTTTATATCTCAAAGCAACTTCTCAGCAGAAAGACAAACGAAAAACCACCACATTAATTAAATTTAACTTTGATAAACCAACAATTTCTTATCTCCACTATCCAGACTTCGATACCGACCCCCATCCAGCTTTAAAAACTAGCATTTCCATTAACATGAATAGTGGAAATATTGAATATAGAAACTACGACAATAGTAAAAACCCCCCTGTGCTACATCGCAAAGAAACCTTTGTGAATACTGACTATCCCCACTACAAAAAATTTGCTAAATTGACCAGTGCTGAAGTTAAATTAGGACTGTTAGATAATACTCGCTTAATTGGTACTCGCCAAGGATGGTTCACACACCTAAAAAATCATGGAATTGAAATTAAAGACCATCATGTAATTCAACATACTATTGAAATACCCGTTCCCAAAATAGAACGCCATAAAGCAGCGATCGCTCGTAAAAAAATTTCTAAACCAGTACGTTTAGGTTTAGAAGCAAATCTATTTACAGAAGGTACAACCTTTTTTGATTATGGTTGTGGTTACGGTGGGGATATTAAACATATTGCTCAAAAAGGTTATCAAAGTGCAGGATGGGACCCCCATTATTTGCCCGATAATACTTGTATAACTGCTGATATTGTTAATCTTGGTTATGTAATTAATGTAATTGAATCTTTAGCAGAACGTAGGGAGGCTTTGATTAAAGCCTGGGGGTTGACTAAAGAGGTTTTAATTGTTTCTGCAATGGTATTAATTAATGACCATAAAACCCAGAATAAACTTGCTTATGGAGATGGGATAATTACATCTCGTAATACTTTTCAGAAATATTACGAGCAGGAAGAATTAAAGTCTTACATTGACCAAGTTTTGAATGTAGATTCTATACCTATAGATTTAGGTATTTTCCTTGTGTTTAAAGATGAAAAACAGGGGCAAAAATTTCGAGCATCTCGATTAAAAACTCGTTTATCTACCCCTAGAATTAACTCCAAAAATCAGAAGTTTGTAGATTATGAAGAACAGCTTATACCTCTGATGAATTTTATGAGCGATCGCGGTCGTCTTCCGGTCAGAGGAGAAATTGCTGAAGAGGCAGATTTAATTGCAGAATTTGGTAGTTTTCGTCGTGCCTTTCGAGTAATTATGCAAGCTACAAACTCTGTAGAATGGGACCAGATAACTGATAAACGTCGCCAAGATTTATTAGTATATTTAGCCTTGAGTAAATTTGGCAACCGTCCTAAATTTTCCCAATTAGCAGAAGTAGTCAGAAATGATATTAAAGCTTTATTTGGTAGTTATAACCAAGCCTGTATATTAGCAGATTTAATGTTATTTAGTTTAGGTGATTCTGAATTAATTAGTAAATGTTGTAAAAATAGTTCTATTGGTTATAAATTTTCTAATTCTCTGTTAGTTCATGTTTCTGTTGTAGCAAAACTCGATCCGTTATTACGACTTTATGAAGGTTGTGCTAATCGTACAATTGGTAGATTAAATGAGGCAACTATCATTAAATTTAATACAAAACTACCGATAATATCCTATTTATTTTATCCAGACTTTGACACAGAAGCTCACCCAGTTTTGCATACAAGTATGAACATTGATTTACGAGATTTAAGTGTCAGTTATCAGAGTTATACAAATGAATATAATCCGCCAATTTTACATAGAAAAGATGCTTTAGTAACACCAGATTATCCAGACTATGAAAAATTTGCTAAACTCACACAACAAGAAGAAGATAGAGGACTATTAAATGATTTGAAAAGTATTCAAAACCGAATTAATTGGCTCAAATGTTTAGAAGAAAATTGTACAGAAATTAAAGGTCATCGTGTTTATTGGCAAACTAATGTTGACCCTTATCGCTTAAAAATATTAAAATCTGCTCATGCTACTAGAAAACGAGAAAGAAAAAAACAACTAAATCAGGAATGAATAAGCTATTGACTGAAGATGTTTTATAGACATCTCCGAAAAAGAATAGACTTTTTGCAGAAGTAGGCAACAGGCAACAGGCAACAGGGAAGAAATTTATGAAAAAAGACACAAAAAATGATCCATAAGTGTAATTTCCACCAGATGTCTTATACCAATTTGAAAAAAGAGTGTTACGAATAGTAAGACCGAGAAAAAGACTTTATAGGAGATGTCCCTTTGACAAAGCGGTCGTTAGCGTAGCTTCCCGTAGGGTGGGATGGCGATCTTCGGAGCGGGTCTGCAAGAACGGGTCTCCTCGCCATATCCAATCGACCAAGAGAGCGGTGCGACCCCGCGACGACGCCAGTCGCACCTGGTAGCGCACCAAGAGAAAAAGATAATTTATGCCCTAAAAAATGGTATTAAAGTCATTCATTTTAACTCCTGAGGAGTGACTCCTGAGTCCTAAGAAATACCCTAGATATTTGTAGCAAACATTTATCAATTTGGTATTACATCGCGCTACGCATTAAGGTGTTTGACATGAATAGAAGCAGCAAACCCTTTTGTATTTCCCTGTTGCCTATTGCCTGTTGCCTTGCGCGTAGCGCTATAGTTTAAAATAGCTAAGAATAAGTCAACTATAACCAGAAACCAATGAATAAATTATTTGAAAAAATAAATACCCAAGTAACGATTTTAGGAAGTATTATTGCTATTCTTTGGATTGTACAAATTATTAATTCTGAATTTTTAGCAGGAAAATTGAACTATTATGGTGGAATTCATCCTCAAAGTTCTATAGGACTTAGTGGTATTTTTTTTGCTCCATTTCTGCATGGTAGTTATGCTCACTTAATGGCTAATATTGCCCCATTAATTATTCTCGGTTGGTTAATCATGTTACGGGGAGTAGGTGATTTTTTCTTTGTGAGTATCGTTACTATAATAGTTAGTGGTTTAGGTATTTGGTGTTTCGGTGCGCCTAATTCTATTCATATTGGTGCAAGTGGATTAATTTTTGGTTATTTCGGGTTTTTGCTACTCCGAAGTTTATTTGACTTCAGTATTTTATCAGTAATATTCGCCTTAACTGCTGGTTTCCTTTATAGTGGTTTAATCTGGGGTATTTTGCCTTCCGATCCTGATGTCTCTTGGGAAGCACACTTATTTGGTTTTTTGGGTGGGATATTCGCAGCTCAACTTTTAGGTAAACGTCGAAAAAATAGTTAAAGTAGAATTGGTAGGTATTGCATCAACAAAAGTGTGCAAATGATAATATAGTGCTTCATTGAGCTAACCACAACTACTTGTAAAAATTGATGAATTTTCATTGATTTATACTCCAAATCAAGTCAAAAGTCAAAATCATTGGTAAAAATTCCCCAATAAAATTGCCAATTAACCATAAAAAAATCAAAATTACTGGTAAAAATTCCCCAATAAAATTGCTAACTAACCATAAAAAAAGTCAAAAGTTAAAAGTTAAAAGTCAAAATTACTGGTGTACATTCCCGGCATAAAACACATAAATAATAAACCAATCTCCGGCACAATACCACCGAAATGTTTCAGAGTAAAAGCATGACCTAATTCATGGAGAAAAATCACCAACATAGTCGCAAAACCTAATACAATTTCTCCATGAAGTTGCACTTAATATGAGGAAAAGTTAAGGGTATTGGAAGAGGCGATCGCTCGGACGGAAAAGGAAGTTGCTGATGCTCGGACGAAGTTGCAATATCAGCTTGTGGTTCCGGATACGTTGGTTGCTCAGACTGATGCGGTGAAGGCTGAAATTGCTGATTTGGAGGCGAAGATTCAACAGTATCGTCAGCAGTCTGATGTTTTGAAGGCACAAGCTGATGATTATTATGCCCAAGCTAACCAGTATCGCCAACAGCAGCAACATCATACTAATATTGCTAATAACGCTTGGATAACGCGCAAAGGTCGTAGTGGACGATGGTATAATGTACAACTACCAGAAATTCATTTGAGAAATTGAAAAAATGCAGATCTCATCTCCCATCGATCAACTCACTGAAAAAGCAAAACAGGTACTCAATGAAATTACCTATCTCACCTTAGCAACAGTAGATAAAGAAGGACACCCTTGGAACTCACCTGTCTATTATGGTTTTGATGAAGATTACACATTTTATTGGTCATCATGGATAGAAAATCAGCACTCTCAAAATATTATTAATAATGGGCAGGTTTTTGCAGTTGTTTATGATTCAACAGCATTGAGTGGAGAGGGATTTGGTGTTTATTTCAAAGGTATAGCTGAAGTTATTGAGGCAGAAAACGAAATATTCAATAAAGCTATTGATAGTATCTACACAAAAAGTGGCAAACCAAAAAGAGACAAAAAATATTTTCTTGACTCAGGACCACGACGTTTATTTCGGTTTATGCCAAAAACTATTTGGGTTAATGTTAAAGAACCTTACGAGGATTATTTTCTTGATAAAAGAGTAGATATTACTCAAGAAATAAAGCAATAAAAAAAGCCCGTATTGCAGGCTTTTTGTAAATCTCAAAAAAAGGCACTACAGCAGTTTTCAGGTCAATAAATCACATTAAAAAAACGAAAACCCTGTAGAGACGTTGCATGCAACGTCCCTACCTTGTGGTTTACTCAAATGAAACCTGCTATAATTCACTATTCTAATACCTCAAAAGATTCAACTTCCAACACTGGACCAATCATTGCTAAAGTCATCACATCATCTCGGATCGTACCTGTAATGCTTACCTTCAGGTCAGACTTACATAGCTCAGTAGGAGCATCCTTCAACTCATAAGTTTCACCATTCTCAGTTACTAATGCCCAAGTGCCAGTACCAAAACCTTTCTTTTCCACAGTACCAGTTACCGTAATACTACTCATGCTAATTTGTCCTCTGTTCTAATTGCCAAACGTGCTAAACCTAAGCACAAAAACGCATTCACAACTAGGAAAATTTGAGCAGCAAAACCAGAACCTAATCCCCAAACTGCTGGATCGACAACTGCATTCACAGCCAAACAACTAGCAACACCAATAGTAGTACCGATCGCTAACCACTTCCATTGCTGATTTCCTAATAACAATACAATTAACAATGCTGGAATCAACACACTAGCAAAAATGGGATTCAAAATGCCACTACCTTGAATAGCTCCACCGACTTCAGGTAGGGAACTACCCATCACACGCATCGGCCATTGTGGTAAGTCGAAAACATAGAAACCACGGAGGAAAAATAACCCACTGCTACCAGCAACTAATCCTGTATGGAGAGGGAAACTCCAACTGAAAGGGAAATAATTCCGCAGAAACCAAGCTAATATATAAGACCCCAAGACCATTGCCAACTTCGGTAACAATGCCACAGCACCACCATCAAGCCAAAAACCAGGACTGAGATACCCATTATCATGCAACCACCGGAAGAAGTCGCGGAAAGTGATTTGACCTCTTATTGCCAACTTAACTGCCGCTGCTGCATCCAACTGACCTGCTCCAAAATGATTCAGTGGGTCTTCCTTAACAACTCTGGCAGATTTTTTGAGAATGTTGGCAATTTCCTCTGGGTCTTCAATACCACTAGCTTTGACTAATGCTGCCACACCCGCAACATGGGGAGATGCCATGCTTGTTCCTTGGAAGGAAGCAAATACACTCTTGCCATTTTCTGGGTTAATGGTTTCTTGCAAAATACCACCAGCTTCATTTTTACCAGAAGTGGAACCGCCAGGAGCAGAAATATCAACTCCTGCACCAAAATTAGAATAGGAAGCTTTTTCTCCAGTTGGGTCAGTGGCAGAGACACCGATAACATGGGGATAACGAGCGGGATAACTTGCTGAATTTTGCCCAGCGTTGCCCGCAGCAGCAATAATAACTACGCCTTTACTATGAGCATAGTTAATAGCTTCCTTCATTATTTGGCTTTCACCGCCACCACCAAGACTCATATTGATGATATCTGCACCATTGTCAGCAGCAAATTTGATAGATTCGGCAATATCGGAAACTGTACCACCGCCACTAGCAGATAATACTTTTAAGGGCATGATGCTAGCTTCATAGGCGATACCTGCTACGCCATATTCGTTATTGGTAGATTGGGCAATAGTCCCTGCAACGTGACTGCCGTGACCATTATCGTCGGTGGCTAAAGTCCGGTCGTTGACAAAATCGTAGCCAGCAACGAATTTAGTTTTTTCCAGGTCAGGAACTCTGGTGACTCCTGTATCAATTACCGCTACAGTTACGCCGTCGCCTTTCGTCTCATTCCATGCTTCCTCCACGTTGATGCTGCGGAGGTTCCATTGTTTCCCATACATAGGGTCGTTGGGAACGCCGTTCCCGCCTTCAAAGATGATGGCATTGGCGCTATAAACATAGTTTGGTTCTATGTATTCAGTATATTTGTTTAGAGAGTTTTTTAGTTCTTTGAGAAGTTGGCGATCGCCCTTGACAATATACACATTATCTGATAATGAAAATTCACTATTTAGACGAGGAGTGACTTGGTATTCATCGGAGATTGTCTTAATTTCATCGACAATTTTAGTAACTCCGATATCTTCACGGAAGTCTAACACAATTGAGTCATAGACTCCTTTATTGGCCAAACCTGTAAAGTTAGATAAGGCCCAACCAAGCCCAATTAAAAATAAGCAGACAAACAGAAATTTTTTCATTGTTTGAGAATCTACTATGAACTAAGGACTTTTTTACTACGATAGCTCAGAGTTGACAATATTGGACGGATAATATTATGGCGTTTCACAGAAGGTGTAGCAAGGAGGTTCATCCAAATATCTTAATTCATAGCTTGATTCACCAACACCAATAATGGGGTTGCATATTTGCAGGATGAATTATAGTTTTAGAGAAAGACGAAGTATAAAGACGGGATTTACCTTTTATGCAAAGATTTATCCCTTGGTTCAGCAACGTCGCCTTTTCGCAAAACTAGACAAAACTAAAAAATCTTATCAAGTAGACAAATCACCAAAAATGCTAATCCCTGTTCGAGCCAGGAGGATAAGTATATAGCTGAAGAATTTGATGTTTGTCAAAGTGTCAACATAGTCTAAATTAATTTTGGTAAAGGGGCTTATTAATCTTTTTTCATAGCTTGATTCACCAACACCACAATATTTACCTTTGGAAAACATAAAACTTATTGGATTGATCGACCCCTAGAGACTTAAACCCTACTTCAGTAATAAAAGCAGCAATGTTGCCACAAGTTGCTTGTTCAATCAAGTTTTTGACATCGTTAGCATATTTATCAGTGATATTATCATCGTCATGAGACCAATAACCGCGTTCAGGATCGGCATTGATAGCATGATGAATGCCAAAATTATGAGGAATGGGATATTTCCAGGTATTTTGTGAGGTTAACCCCATCGTTTGACCCGCCATGCCATGATAGCCATTACGAAGGGTAATAATATCAAAATTTTGAGTATAAACCCTGGCCATTAACATCGCCAAATCATTGGCTTCCGATCCAGAATTAACAAAATAGACCTTTGATAAATTACCAGGCATCTTATCCACTAACATCTTGGCATATTCTGCAATGGTAGGATGTAGATACAGTGTGCTGGAATGCTGCAATTTTCGGATTGTTCTTGTACTGCTTTGACAACAGAGGGATGACAATGACCTACACTAATAGTAGCGATTCCAGCAAAGGCATCTAAATACCGTTTTCCCGTCTCATCAAAAACATATTGCATCGAACCCTCAACAATCATAATGGGTTTTTGATAATAAGTGGAAACCACTGGGTTAATATATTCTCGTCTTAAATGAGCTACTTCTTGCAAAGAAGGGCCGTTATAGAGTTTTGGTTGATAATCGTATGAGGGAAGAGAGGGGATAATAGGTTGAGGTTTTTGATGAGTTGCCATAAACAATATGATTGTTAAATTTATTGATTTTGTACAGAAAGCAGCAGCATTATGTGTAACGGCTCCCATTCCAGCTCAAAGTACAGTAAGAGAAAAGGTTTACAAAAAAATAATGTCTAAATATGCCATAATGCACTGCTATGGTTAGTCTAAACTCCAGTTATTTAGTTTATTTCCAGAAATGTTCTAAAATTATAAGGCTGTTTTTTGTAAATATATCAATAATATGACGAATGGATAAGGTTATGAGTGCTGTCGCTGATTGTATTCTCCAGGCAGATTCTATTCTTTTCATTGCTGGAGCGGGTTTATCTGCAGACTCTGGGCTACCTACATATCGTGGTGTTGGTGCACTTTTTGAAGGTGTTCTCACTCAAGAAGGTATACCAATCGAAGAAGCAATGAGTAACAATATGTTACAAACTCGTCCTGAAGTAGCTTGGAAATATCTGTGGCAAATTGGAGAAGCTTGTTATAAAGCAAAATTCAATCGTGCTCATCAGGTAATTGCACAAATTGAGGCTTGGAAACCCAATACATGGGTATGGACTCTGAATGTAGACGGATTCGAGCGCGCTGCTGGAAGTAAAAACTTGATTGAAATACATGGACAACTCTCGGAACTATATTGTGTAGATTGTTCTTACAAGACAACTGCAGAAGAACTCCTCGCCGGATATAGTAAACCGATGGAGTTACCACCTATATGTCCAGCTTGTGGAGGATTAATTCGTCCTGATATGGAGTTATTTGGTGAAGATCATATGAGTTCTTCAGAAGAAACTTTCAAGATAGTAGAAAATATTTCCTTTGATCTGATTTTTTTGATCGGTATCTCCAGAGACTACCCATACATTACTAAACCTTTGTATAGAGCTAAGAGGTTAAACTTCCCCATAGTAGAAATTAATCCTGACTGGCTGGAGTTATTGGGCTTTAAGCGCTTCCAACGCACCTGACCTGACCCCCATTGATCCTCTCAGTCATGGGTGATCGATGGCTTATTTTGTGCTGAGAGTGTTACCCTAAAACCCCCTTTTTTGAACCACGCCAAATTATCGAATTTGTAGGGTTTCCGGAGAACGGTTTGTCAATATTTCGCAACCTGTATCTGTCAGAAGCGCTGTATTTGAAATGAAATAATCTCCTCGTCCTGTTTCCGTGAACCAGGAATGGAGGTGAAGAGCCATTCCAGCACGCAAAACTAAATCACCAGACCTACGAATTCCTGTGACGGCACTGCCACCTGTCCAGCTTGGAGGAAATCCAATACCGACCAGATACCCGCAGTGATGGCGATGGTAATCTCCGAGTCCAGCCTCTTCAGCAATGCCATGCCAGGCATCATAAACGTGTCCGACCGTGACCCCTGGTTGAATGGCATTGACGATGGATTGCATTCCTCGAATGGCCAACTCTGCGGCTTCCTCAGCTATAACAGGTGCTGATCCCACATAAACCAGGCGGCCCATGGGGGCCTGATACTTTCGATAGGCTGCGCCGATCTCGAGTAATACCGAATCGCCGTTTTCAAAAACATCCCCACGCCAGGTAGTGTGCTCGTCACCCGGCCTGCGTCGAGTAGAGCGAATAAACGGCCCAAATCCGGGATACTCACTACCTGCTAGTATCATGGCTCGATGACATTCCGCAGCCACTTCATAGTCACTGGCACCGGAATGCAACGCCTCAGTTGCGGCCAAAGTGCCAGAATCCGCCGCTATCGCTGCACGGCGAGTGTAATTCTGTTCCAAAGGCGACTGAACCATGCGCAATTCGTGTATCAGCGATGAGATGTCCGACCATTCAACACCCGGGAGTCCTTCTACTAGTTTTTCTGCAATATGTGCAGTCAGGAACAAGCTCTTTTTTTCGAGACCTAATCGTGCGCTTCCAAGACCTTCCTTTTTTATTATCGAGGCAAAAAACTCTCCCGAATCTTCTGTATCAGAATGACCTGCGAATCGAGTATTTCGCACCTGTTTCGAAACAGTGGCTTCTTCGATCGCTCGAGCTGCGATTGTGAGATCTCCGTTTAGAGGCACAATCAATACATGGCAAGCGAAGAAGCCCCAGTGATCGAGGCCAGTTAAATAATAGATATTTTCCGGGATGGTTACGATCAAACCATCCAGTTGGCGTTCTAGCATATTGGTGCGAACTGCCTTGAGCCGGTTGGCAAGCTCTTCTTGTGGAAATGGTTCATGAGTAGTCAAGGGTTATGTCCTCCTTTGGTCTCGACAGCGTTAGCTAGATCCTAGCATATAACAATGAAGTTGAAGCGCACCGACACCTTGACCGTTGTTGGGCAGTTAACAGGCGGTTTCGGTTCCAACGAGTAGTTGGGATGGCTAACCTACGTTTAGTGTTCCCAACTGCTAACATATGTATTAGCCATATGGCTGTTATGGCTAATCAGATCTGACAGTTTGTTGTATGGAGCTAACAGGTTAAACTTACCCATAGTAGAAATTAATCCTGCTGAGACTGTACTTTCAGAAATAGCTGATTACCATATCAGATCTACGCACATGCTTCAGACATTCTCGCTCCTCTCAAATTTAGTCATGGCAGGAACAGCATAGGGACAAATGGCCTTTCACCCCAACTGACTTAATATCTACTCAGGCTTAGTTGCTGCTATATTTTTGTAATGATTTTTGGAATGGTTATTCATTGTAATGCTGATTACCATATCATATCTACTCAAATTTAGTCATGGCAAGAACGTAGGGGCGAATGGCCATTCACCCCAACTGACTTAATATCTACTCAGGTTTAGTTGCTGTTATAAAAACCATGAGATCGTTAAATTTCAACACTGACTTATCCTGATATTTTTCTTCGATTTCCTTTAAACCTGCTGCCAATTCAGTATCATTAAATGTAGAAAGCATAGACATATAACGATTTTCTACCATTTCAAAATACTGATTTTTTGGCACTTCTAAAGGGTATTCAATCATATCCATATCAACAACAAAACCTACTTGCTGAAGTAAATTAATCATTTCTTGATAGCGAGGTTGGTTTTTTTCAAACAACTCTAGTGCTTTCGTAAATAAAGGATGCTCAATATCAGGTGGCCACAACAATAATAGAAAAATTCCCCCAGGAGTTAATCTTTGATATAAATTCTGGAATAGTATAAATTTTTCCTCTATATGATGGATAGCTTCTTTTAAGAAAATTTTGTTATAAATTCCTGGGTTTTTAGAGAATTTTACTCCATCCATTTCTATGGGATTTAATCGACTATTTGCCGGAATTTTTGCTAGCATTTCAGCAGAAGGATCGACGCAAATAATCGGGTGCTGTAATTGAATTTGATTGAGAATTTCTTGGCTATAAATTCCTGTTCCACAACCAATATCTGCCAAAGTATCTGTGGGAGTTAGGTGTAGATATTCGATGATTTTTTGAGTTGTGAATTTAATATATTCAGGAGAGTACGACCAGAGATTATCGAAAATCTTGGCGATATTTTTGTAATGATTTTCGGAAGTGTTATATATCATAATTAATATTTTTGCTCAAATTTTTGACAAAGTTTTGATGGGTGCATCTCAATTTTGAATAAAGCCAAAAAATTATTGCTTTTAGGGAACAGGCAACAGGGAACAGGGAATATATAGGAAAAAAGTATTTTTGCAAATATGAGATGCACCCCTTTTGATATTATAAAGAATTTAATTCCTGTTGTAAAATTGCTAATACTTGGGTTAAATTACCTGCAAGTAAAGCCTCTCGAACTAACCATAAACCAGGGAAATATTCACTATAAATAATACTTTTTTCATTGGGTTTAAGTTTAATATATTTCCCTTCTCTTAATTGTACCCACTCCCGTAATTATAAATTTGTCTATCTTACCATATATTGTTATCTCCCCCGATTTTTTTCACTCTCGTTATTTCCCAACAACTCTACTATTGCTTAAACTCCTTCAAAATGGTACTCGCCGCTCTCCAACTTTTGAATCGCAGCGGACTTGATTTCAGGCGGACATAAACGAAACACTTTCTTACCGGGATTCTCAAAGTTCCCTTGCCCTAAACTTTGCACCCCACCAGCCTTAAGAAAACAGAGCGCTTCCACCAACAGTTCTCCGCACAGTCGGTTGATAGCAGCCAGTAGTTGTGGGTAAGTGGCTCTTGGCTGTAGATATAACCTTTGTCTTGCAATTATCGGCCCGCTATCCACCCCTTCGTCGATGAAATGTACGGTAACGCCTTGGGGAAGATCGTGAACGATCGACCAAAGATAGGGATTATTCCCCCTAACAGTCGGCAAATATCCAGGATGCACATTGACAATACCCATATCGGGAATGTCTAGGATATTCTTGTTGCGGATAATCCGGGTATCCCCCAGCACAATCAAATCTGGGCACAACGCTGTCAGTAGTTCTTCAGATTGTGCGTCGTTATGATTGGCAGTCTCGACACAGCGAACATTGCGTCCAGCGAGAATCTCTGGCAGGGTTCGAGGCAATGGGGTTTCCGCTGCAATCTTTTGCAATTGCTTCTCAAGTTCCTGCCTACCTGCCGTAGCCAAATCAGAACATTCCTCAATCACGAGCGCAGGTTCCAATCCAGCCTGGATTAGGCGATCCAGCATATAATTTCCTCTGGGGTGTCCCTTAAGATTTAGGTAAGCAAAGGTCATGCGATCTTTTTTGCGGTTTACTGTGAATTGCCGTGCATCCGGATCTGCCTGGTAGGATCTGTCAGCAAGATGCACTTCTGGACTACTAAGGGGAGGGTTAAATACGCATATGATTCGCATATCCTTGCTAGCCCTGAGGTAATGCTCGTCATGTAGATTCAGCGCATACAGAGTACCGGGGGTGAGTTTATAAATATTTCCACTCTCAATAACTTCTATTTCACCTTCACCTTCCACACAATACAACGCCTCCAAATGATTTTTATAGCAGATATGTGTTTCTGTATTGGCAAATATAATGGTGTCATGAAAAGAGAATCCCATTCCATCCTCTTTCAAGAGTAACTGCCGACTCACCCAGTTTTTATTCTCAGCAAATACCTCATGTTCGGTTCCGATAATCTCTTGCAAACGACGTAAGATCATGCTTGTTCCTCTTGTAATTCAAACGATTGCTTAACTGATTTTTCAATAATATTGAGACCTTCAAGGAGCAACTCATCTTCAATGGTTAAAGGCGGCAGCAACTTTAGAACCTCATTGTACGGTCCGGCAGTCTCAATAATCAACCCCTGTTTAAAGGCGTTTTTGGATACTTTGCGGCCAAAGCCCTCTTCAGGAATTTTCAAGCCCTGGATCAATCCCTTCCCTCGAACTTCCATATTCATCTCTTTGTATTGGTTGGCTATATTTTGCAGCCTATCTTGTACAACCTGGCTTTTTCTAATTACCGCATCTTTTAAACCGTCATCTTTCCAATAATTCAACAAGGATATCGATGCAACAAAAGCCAGGTTGTTACCCCGAAAGGTGCCTGTATGCTCTCCCGGTTTCCACTGGTCATGTTCCGGCTTGATGAGTACCAAAGACATGGGAAGTCCACCACCGATCGATTTTGCCATCACTACAATATCTGGAGTAATTTCAGCATCTTCAAAACTGAAAAATGAGCCGCTTCTGCCGTTACCCACTTGGATATCATCTACGATCAGCAGAATGTCAAAGTCTATGCAGATCTGTTGAATCTCTTCCAGCCAATCCCTGCTGGCAACATTAACTCCACCCTCAGCCTGTATTGCTTCCAGGATGATGGCTGCAGGTATATCAATGCCACTGCTTGGGTCTTCAAGCATTCTTCTTAAGAAAGATGCTGTATTATGCTCAGGACCAAAATAGTTGTCATAGGGCATGAAGCTCACGCAGGCATCCTGTAAAGAGAAATTATTCCGATAGTATGAGTTGCCTGTAACACTCAGTGCGCCCTGAGTCAGGCCGTGGAATGCGTTGGTAAATGCGATAATGCCACGCCGTTTTTTTACGGTTCGACTGAGTTTTAGAGCAGCCTCGATTGCGTTCGCTCCTGTGGGACCAGTGAACTGCACTCTGTATTCAAGATTCCGAGGAGTTAGAATTAAATCTGAAAATTGTTCGAGAAACTCTTTTTTAGCGCGGGTCTCTTTGTCCAAGCTCAGAAGGATGCCATCCTCTTGCAAGTAAGCAATTAAAGCCGCACTTACTTCCGGCGGATTATGTCCGTAGTTTAGGCTTCCAGCACCAGCAAAAAAATCAATGTATCTTTTGCCTTCTTCACTGTAAAGCAAAGCATTCTTTGCCTTTTCAAAGACTGCGGGGAACGATCTGCTGTAAGTGCGTACATTGGATTCGAGTTTTTCAAAAATACTCATACTAATATCATGTCCGGTTGAACAGTTATAAATAAACGACGAAGGAGTCAGGAGACAGGAGACAGGAGACAGGAGGGTAGAAAGAATGAAGAAGGAGAAAGTTTTTTGATCACTAATTATCGGGACATGATATAACAATATATCATTTTCATTAAACGCCTGTAGTGGATTGGTTTCATAGTTCAAGCTACCCTACAAGATAAACTTGATCGAGCTGCTTACAAATTCTAGCCTATAAATTGTAAGGTGCTGTGAGGAAAAAGCCAGATCTTTGCGAATCCCAACACCGAAAAAAATAGACCAAAAAAGATTACTAATGCTCCAGCAATACGGTTCAAAACAACCAAATATATTTGGTTTAAGACTTTTTTCAGAAAACTGAGGAAAGTCACTAATATTAACCACCAAAGGGTTGAACCCATGAAAATACTTGATAGGATTACAGTTAATAAAAAAACTTCATTATAGTCAATCATATTAAAAATTTCTGACTCAGTTATTAGGATACTCGCTACGATTATACTTTTAGGATTTGTTAGGGCAAAAAGTGTCGATCCTA
>NZ_JAAHGB010000104.1:0-18351 GCF_010672695.1 Okeania sp. SIO1H4 | reverse complement strand
TTCTCTATCAGTTTTTGTTGAGTCAACAACATTTCTACCAGTTCTTCCTTTGACAACTGGTTGAGGCGTTTACGATTTACTGGGCGCTGTGATTGACTCATGCTTTTACTTTACCAAGGTTTGTTTTGTTGTCAAGGGAACCGTGAGTCTTGAATTTTTCTTCTGAGAATTCACACTGCGATCGCCATTATACCTGAATCCTTACGTCAGGTAAGGGGAGCCGTCGGATTGGCGAGGTACAGGAATCAGGAGTCAGGAGGAAAGAAAGAAGAAAGAGGAATAGAAGGAGAAAGTTTTTTGTTTGCTGGCGCACAACGCATCCTATCGGAATGAAGGGCGCAAACTTTAACACGGAGCGCAGAAAGGAGTTCTATCGACCTCTTACCCGGACATGATATCATACCTCAAATCACCAATGCCAAAAAATTAAAAGTCGGTAAATTAATCTATAGCAACGAACAAGTTACTTAGGATATAGAGTGATAATGAACCTCAGACAGGGAAATGTTTTCCCCCAGATGAGCTGTTGCCTGTTGCCTGTTGCCTGTTATAAAACAGAAAGAGCCATTCTAGCTATATCTTGTAATGCTTTTCGGTCAGGATTAACTTTAGAAATTACCCGTAAACCTTGTAAGCAACAAGTAAGAAATCTGGCTACGGTAGTGCAGTTATGTTTCTGACTAATTTCACCTTTCTCTTGAGCTGTAGTTAAAGCTTTTGTAAGTGCATTTTCAATCTGTTGGATCTTGGCAGCAATTTGTTTAGCACTGTCTGGGTTATTGCCACCAAGTTCAACAGCAGTGTTTGTAATTAAGCAGCCTTTATGATCTTCATCTGTTACTGCAGAATCAATCATACCATAAAAGATATCTACAATGGTTTGTTTAGAAGCATCATAGGCCTCTAGCTTAGTAATCATAGGTGCTACAAGTCTAGAGTCGTAATAGGCGATCGCTTCTTGAAACAGAGATTGCTTATCGCCAAAAGTATCATAAAGACTGCCTCGGTTGATACCCATCTTATCAACTAAGGTTTGTATGGAAGTCCCCTCATAGCCATAACACCAGAAGGTTTGCATTGCCTTCATTAATACTTCATCCCTATTGAACTCTTTCTGCCTGCCCATTACCTTTGATTTTAACTGCTCATATTTTTAAGATAGCAATTCTGGAATGATTAGTCAAGTATTAATAATTTAGAATTTAGAATTTAGAATTTAGAATTTAGAATTATACCATTTTGAAAAAAGAATGTTACGAATAAGATGTCTACTAATTATCCGGACATGATATAAAGCACATTCCAAGTATATGAAGGAAGTACAGATATGAAAAATTAAATGTTCCTAGTGCGAGCATCTTGCTCGCTTCGAGGTGTACCTCATCTCCCCATCTCCCCCCACTCCCCCAGCAGGGCTGTTTCATTCTCGATAGACACGGGGACGCGGAGACACACCAGACACGGGGATGGAGGCTTTTAAGCGGCGTTGAACCAAATATTCTCTCAGAGCTTAAAGACGCTTATTGGCTCAAAAATCAGCAAATTTTGGCAAATTTTACCGAAATATTTTGGTTTAAAGCCTCCCCTTGATCGGGGATAATAAATGAAAATTTTCCTGTTCGTCAATCCTCTCCTTGAAAAGAAGAGGTAATTCTAAATTCTAAATTCTAAATTCTTGAAGGTTCCACTATCCCATAATCTCCTGTTCTCCCGCGCATCTTTAATATACAATACTTTAAAACAGCCCTGCCCCCACTCCCTTACTCCCTTACTCCTAACTGGGCAAAGTCCTCAGCATCTAATGGAGGAATGCTAGTTAAAGCCAGATTTTCTGCTACATGGTTAGGAGATTTCATGCCAACTAAGGCCGAAGATAAACCAGGCACACTGCGAGTAAATTGGAGAGCGCGTACTGCATCTGTTTTCAGATTTTCGCCAAGGTAATGAATAATGTTTTGGGGAAGTTGCATGAGGTTTTTAGCTTGGGCGATGGACGCACTAGCGATCGCATTAATACCCAATTGGTTTGCTGCGGTAATGGCAGGTAAAATTTTGCCGTCTACAGGTTGAGTAGGAGTGATAAATGCTTCTGGCATTGTCAAATTTACTGGCAGTTGAATAAATTGAAAGCGATCGCTTTTTCCACCTGCTACTTCTTGCGCAATAGATTTTGCTTTAGCTAAGTCTATGTGTTTTGCATCTGTTGGTGGCACTCGAAAACCTTGCCAAGTAGCTATTCCATAAGCAGTTATTTTGCCAGCATCAGCAGCTTTTTCTAACACTGCAAAAACAGCTTTCAGACGACGATAAAATTCATCCGGAGGAATAATTCCCAGTTGAGTTTCTGGATTATGTAAATAATAAATATCAATGGTTTCCACTCCCAAGTTTATTAAGCTGCGCTCTAGTTGGTCTTGAATATATTCTGGGTGCATACAGTGAATTCCTGCCACCATATCTGTCATTTGAACATTAAATTTGGAGTTATCTACATACTCTTGTTTAAACCATTTTTCTCTTTCTCGGTTAGGAATAAAACCGCCCTTGGAACAAATAATTAATTCTGCTCTCGATACTGTTTGTGATTCTATTAAATGAACAAGAGCTGCTTTAACACTCATTTCTCCATGTTGAGACCGATAATTAATAGCAGTATCTATTAAATTTATTCCGCTTTCTACCGATTTAATAATTGCTTCTGTGACTAAATTATCTGTTGTGGCATCTGATGTTCCAAGATATGTGCCGATACCTATTGAACTCATTATTAAGCTATTAATTTCTCGGAAGTGTTTTTGAGGACATTCTGTTTGATGGAGTTGAGCATAAGACTTAGTTGCTGCTATTGTTGCTTTTCCTGAAATCACTATTTTATTCCTTGATTTTTTTTCAGTTATTAATATCTTGAATACTGTTTTGCATTTATTAAAAAATCTATGTTATCCATCAATTAAACGCAAAAATAAGCCCCTAAATTTATTGATGGCACGGGAAATAATTGGTGAGGAAATAAACTGAATAATGAACCTGAGACAGGGAAAAATATTTCCCACTGTTGCCTCACACCGAGTTCGCTACCAAGTGTGTCTAACGTGCGTTGTGCGCCAGCTAAACAAAAAAACTTTCTCCTTCTATTCCTCATTTCTTATTCTTTCTTCCCTCCTGACTTATGACTTCTGACTGATGTCTAATAGACATCTCCAAAAATCAAAAATCAAATCAATTATCACACAGAAATTATCAATTTTTTCTCCCTACTGCCTACTGCCTACAGCAAAGCTGCCTACTCCCTCTTTTCTAGAGATGTCTAATATTCATCAGCTCGTATTACCAATAATACTCTGGTAGTTTTATTGATATCTTCTGGTGCATCTGACAGCATAATCATACTTGTATCTAGATAGTCAATTTTCCAAACGTATTCTACATCATCCATGATAACTTTACCCCCATTATGTTCACCTTTAGGATCGTTTTCTGACGTAAAATTAGAAAAATCTTGAATTTCTTTAAATAGTTGTTTTTGCTTTTTTCTGGGTAATGCTAATACTTGCCTACTCATTTTGTAATCTCCTAAACTTTTATCCCCATTTCTAAAGCGATCGTTTAACTTAGCTATTGTTGTTTTTTTAACTTGTTCTTCTGTAGTTCTATTCCACAATTCTTGAGCAGAATATACTAAAGAATTGAATTTCTCAAAGACACTTCTATCCCAACATGAAACTGATTCAATTTTTGTTATTAAACTTGACCAATTTATTTGATTCTCAATTTTTATGGCTCTTTCGGGCTGAGGTTTATCTTCTATTAACAGTAGAGTTAAATATGGCATTTTTTGCAGTTTATATAGAGGAGAAGGTAAAATATCTCCACCATAATGATTAATCCAGATGTGATAAATATAATCATTTCCAGATAACCTGAAAAGTACATATAGTGGTGCAACAAATACAGAACCTACTTTTGTGATGAAAACTCCTGCTTTAGCAGTAACCTTTACAGAACTTTCTAAACTCCAACTTTTCCCAGGAGACACTTTTAATAAAAATAATGGTTCATAATCTGTTGTTAACCCTTTTCCTGTAGACAGAGGTAAAAAAATTTGATTTGTTCCAGAACGAGAACTAGTTAAAATCCAATTCCAAGTTGACGTACCTACTGGAGACTGACTAAATATCTTCAAAAAATCATCTGGTTGAGATTCATGGCATTGTTTACGTTGATTTAAGAGTTGTTTATTTCTGCTCATTTTTTCTATAATAGTTTGATTTTAAAGATTTTTTTAAGCTTCCATATTTTTATAGTTAACATTAACTGTGCCTTAATTTTTCGACTTTGATTGGCACTTGAAATAAACTATAGAATAGCAATTTACTTCTTAAAATTTATAATAGCTTAACTACAGAAGAAAGAAGAAAGTAAAAAAATTAATTAAGATTTCAGTTGATTTTGGCTACTAGATTTTATGATGACAAGTTTTCTACCTGACTCTATGTTGAGTGTTTTGGCCAGAAGTTCCTGTTGATGAACTTAGTTGAAGTAGTAAAATTTTCTCTTAGTGTAGGTATTAAGTATTACACAGTCGATGGTAGATGAAAAATATGAAAATTTTGGAAAAATATGGGTTCAAATTTATTTGGTTGATTTAGGTCAGTAACACAACTTAAAACTTGATATTTTTATCATTTTCTTTGTGGGTTTAATACCCCACCGTCTACACGGTGTTCAAAATTACTTGGGGTGAGAATCCCCATGTAATTTTCCTCCTGTCTCCTGTCTCCTGTCTCCTGTCTCCTTCTTCAAACATAGCTAAAACTTATAACTACAATTTCATTTAATCATTTATAAATCATGGTATTTATTAATTGATTTTATGATTATTTGCATATAACTATTTTTAACTTATTTGTTTGATATATAATTTTTGATAAACTAAGATAAAAAAGTTTTTGGCAATTATCTTTAGCCAAAAACTTACTGGGATAAGTAAGTAATGTTTCAAAAAAAATCTATATTTTCTTAATGTAAGCTATCAGCTATCAGCTATCAGCTATCAGCTATTTTTTAGTTTTAGATCAAAGCTTTATTAATTAAGTCAGAATTAAATCTGACTACAAAAGCTGACTTTAAAGTCTATATTAATTTCTACTCCCTCTTTAAGATTGGGATCTCATTGCTGAAAGCTGACAGCTAATAGCTGTTTGCGCAGCAGTCCGCAGGAAATGCTTACTTCTTAATAGATTGGCGATCTAGCAATCCTAAATAATTCGTGATAAGTACTTGAGTAATTGTAGCTATTGACAAATTAATTCTTTCTCCCTACTCCCTACTCCCTACTCCCTACTCCCTACTCCCTATCTTTCTCCTCACTCCCCTACTCCCTCACTCCCTCACTCCCCTACTCCCCTACTTCCCCACTCCCAACTTACAGAGGTGATGGGCAAACAGACAAATAAATAAATTTGGGCATCGTCATCTTTTATACTTCTCAATTGCCCATCGCCCATCACCAATATAAAATTTAGTTAATCATCCATACTATCTATACTGAGGGGCACCATATCACCATTATTCGTAAGTCCTAATAACATCGATTCATTTGCTCGTATCACTTTGCCAGTAAGCACACATCGTTCCTCCTGTTGGGCCTTTGCAGGAAGACTAGCTCGAATATCCGAATGGGAAAACTGTGGCCGATAATCTCCAGACTTTTGCTGGACATAGTTCCAGAGGATATCTCGAATCAAAGCTTGATAGCCCTTATTATTAGCCAGTCTTTTCAACCTATCCTTTAACTCCCTTTCCAAACGGATGCTAGTAACTTCCATATCAGTAGTTGAAGTTCTAGGAATTGTGTACATGATTTTTTTTCTCCTTAATTTTTAGGTAGACATCTCTGTAATATTAGTGTAGTATAAAAAAGGTTAGATTTGAAACCCCAACTTTTTGAGAGCTTTCGTGTGAACCATTCATTTATTCAAGCCATCGATCAGTCAAAAAACAACCTATTTAAGGGTTGTGGGACTATTTCGTGGCTGATATTGGGAAAAATATTATGTAATGGAAATGACTTTGGCATTGATTATGGAGGTTTGGAGCTACTCGAAAAATTTAATCATATTTTTCAGATTGAAGGGCCAAACATTAGGTCAAATCAATTTCTCAGAAGCGGGAGGTACAGACCAAAAAAATCTGTACATAAGTCAGACTAAAAGGTATAAAAATCTTTTTTCTAGCCCCCGCTTCCGAATAAGTAGAAGCAGGGGTTGTTAGTTTTAAATAGGACCGGGAAATATAAAAATAAAATTAATTTTTGAATTCGGACAATTAAAAAGCATTAAGCATTTCAGTAGTTCAGCAATCAGCGGTCAGCTTGGCGCAGACTGCTCCGTAAACAGATACCTAATTATATTCACAAATTTTTAGGCTGAAGTACTGAAGTGCTGAAGTGCTAATAGCTAATTAATTGAAAAACCAGTTGCTATAAAAAATCTAAAATTTTAAATTTAGGAGGTAAAGCAGTGACCAGCATGACTCAAGTATTAAACCAATCTGTAGTCGTATTTTCTCAGAACTACTTACCCATGACCCGCGTAAATATCAAGCGGGCGATCGCTCTGCTGGTGACTGGCAAAGCTGAACCTCTAAATTTTGATAATGGTAGTGGCTGGGCTGTGCGTTCTCCTAGTTTGGTCTTATATGTGCCGGAACAAATTCGCCTAACGATGGCCTCCCAAGAACGGGTGTGGAAAGTTCCTCCAGTCAACCGCAGGGAAGTGTTAAAGAGGGATCATCATCGTTGCCAATATTGCGGGGCTACTAAACGTCTCACCTTAGATCATGTTATTCCTCGGTCTAGGGGTGGTAAACATAGTTGGGATAATGTAGTTACGGCTTGCGAAAGGTGCAATGCAATGAAAGGTAATCGTACTCCTGCTGAAGCAGGGATGAAATTATCACACCAACCGAAAACACCAATACATCCGACTATTGCATTTGCTGAACAGTTCTGGCGCGAACGACAACACGAGGTTTAGAAGCTCTTATTTTTTTACTGAAGCAGACCTAAAAAGTTGTCTATAAGTTTCGTTAGTTCTAGGAAGTAACTAGAGCTAAATTTTGATGTCGTTATTTTGAGCAGAAAATAGTCAAAATAATATCCTATATCAGTTCACTTTCACTTTAAAGATGTCAAAAATAGTTTCAAATTACATAAGTGAAATAATTTCCTGAAATTACTGTGGCAGCAAAGTTTGGAGTCTATAAAATCTTACTTTTGACTTTTGACTTTTGACTTCCGTGAAACGGTATTTTGACTTTTGACTTTTAACTTCCGTGAAACGGTATTTGCGCCAGATGTTGCTAACAAAACTAATTTCAATAACTGCAAAGAGTTTTGAGTTTTGAGTTATAGATTACAGTACTTTTGAGGGTAGTGAGGTACAGTTATAAGATTTATTTATTCCTATATTCCCTGTTGCCTGTTGCCTGTTGCTTGTTGCCTAGAGCAATAAAACTTTGTACCTCATGCACTAGAAAACTGCTGTAATTACTCAATAACATCCGAAGCTCTTCCAATTAAAAAAGGAGAGACCACCGGGAATGCTAAAGTTAACTTATACTGAATCTGGCTTTTATATGGAGCGTTTGGCTCAATCTCCCGAACAGTTGATAGCACTGCGGGTAATCTTGGCTATGCGAGTTGGTCAAAAAATTGTAGTTGAACCAAGTTCTGTAGCTTTTTTGCTACCTGTAAATTTACCTGAGTTGTCGATGTTGGAGATGGCTATGCAAAAGGAGGGTGGAGAAGATATTGCCTTTTGTGTTGCTGATGATGAGTTTGTGGAAGTTAGTTTAGGAGGAACTTGGATAACAGTAGATCCAGAATATGAGAATGGGATTTTTATTACTGCGTTGAGCGATCGGATTGAATTGTTACTTTTTAAGTTGTGGCAAGCGACTGAGGCGAATGCATCAGTGAGTCAGGAAGCCAGTGATTGTTGAAATTGTCAATAGGCAATATATAGAACCCATTTGGTATCTATTTAAAAATAGAGGAGGAGATGGGGGGATGGGGAGATGGGGAGATGGGGAGATGAGAGAATTTTTCTACCTACTTACGTTATCGGGTGGCGCGGGGTCGCATTAGCTTTTTCCCCTATTCTCGTTCCTGAATTTCCACAACTTATGATGACTGAGGACTGTAAGCAAAAGCATATACCGCTTGCAAAGATCTCACTCAGTGGTTCTATATCAGTGGTTCTATATAAGTAATAATGTAGGGATGTTCCATGGAATATCTCTACAAGAATTTCAGGCAATATTCTCTTTATTTGTCAGGAATGCGATCGCTAATTATCCAAAAGTAGTTTCAAATTAAAAATTAGACAAGAGGGATAAACTATAGATTTAACTTATCGCGTCAGTAATTAAAATTATTTATTTTAATCAAACAAGATACGATTTTCCCCAAATTATTACAAAATATTTCACGCACTTGCGTTGTTTCAGCGATTTGGTATCATAATTTGTACATAGTATATGATGTTATTCTTGTAGCTAAAAGTAAAAAATCCTCTATTTAATCAAGCTACAACTTAGTATTTACGTTAATATCACCTCCAATATTCACATTGTTTGTCTGGTTGGATAACTTGAAAAAAACAAATTTTAGATAAGTAGAAGTGCTTAAGTAATCATAGCCATTGACGGATTAATTTTTATAAGGTAGGAAATCAGTCTAAAAACTACTATTAAAGCCATTCATTCTGACTCCTGACTCCTGACTCCTGACTCCTAACTTCCCCTCCTGAGAGGAGTTAGGGGTGGGTTGACTCCTAAGAAATATCTTAGCTATTTGTAGTTGTAGCAAAAATTTATCAATTTGGTATTACTTGTTCTTTGTTCCTTGTTCCTTCTTCCTTCCCTCTTATAATATGTATTACAGGGAATTTACTCTCTCACAATTAGAGTTTTAATTTAATTTGATACTTCAGGAACGAGTTGAATTATTCAAGTCTATAAAATCTGTAAATCCTAGTGCCTTATTGAGATAAATTTTGGCTGAAAATATTCCTTTGGCATTAGAAATTGATACAGAAAAAGCTCGTTTCCTGACGGAATGCTCCGCAAACAGAATTGATTATTTCTCCAATTATTGTGGAACTCAGAAAATACTTTAACCGCCAAATTAGTTTATTTTCTGGCACAGAATTTAATGTGGATAAAAGTAAGGGATTAACGGGAAGATGTGATTTTATAATTAGTTATTCACCCAAACAGTTAGAAGTAACTGCTCCTGTGGTGACAATTGTTGAGGCAAAAAACGATAATATTAAATCTGGAATAGCTCAGTGTATTGCAGAAATGGTGGCTGCTCAATTGTTTAATCGACAGAAAAATCATCAAATTTCTTGTATTTATGGAATTGTGACAACAGGGAGTAATTGGAAGTTTTTAAGGTTGACAGAAAATCAAGTGGAAATTGAAGCGGGTGAGCATTTTATTGGGAATTTGGAATCTCTGTTTGGCATTTTAATTTATATCATTGAAAATAGTTGTTCTCATTAATTGTTTCGTAAAATAGGGGGTATTATAGCGAGTTTCATTTCAGTCAAGTACACTGCTAGCAGGCAAAATTACTATAGTAATAAGTAGAATTATTTAAGTCTGTAGAACTTGTAAATCCTAATCTCAAAATAATTTTATAATTAAGATAACACCAAAATATCTATTCCACCTGAGCGCAAATTAAGCAAACATAAACATTCACTATTTGTGAGATTAAATCTTTGCTTTAAGTCTTTTGAAAACTGGTTTAATTTCATAACCAATAGCTTCTGAAATTAACTTGCATTCTTCTGAAGTAACAAATTTTCTGACATATTCAGGAAATTTTTCAGGGATGTAAGCTTCTTCTAGCCACTGATGAAATTCTCCCAGTAATTTATAGGGATAAATATTAGCAAGCTGTTCACCTCTTTTATCTGGATAATGGTGAATATACTGTTCAAAATCTGTTTCATATCCGTTCTGTTTTAGCCAATGACACCAAGTTCTACCAACCGAAATGTCAATAGTTGCTCTATCATGTAAAGAGACATTGTTAGATTCCAAATTCCTCATTAATTTACCAACTTCTTCAAAAACACACCATCTACCTTTTGGTAGTTTAGTTTTCTCTTCAAACAACCTTAAGCGTTCGTACCAAACACGTTGGTAAGGGTGCAATTTTATAGGTTCCTGAATAGCAGGTTTTTGATTTGTGAAAAGCCATTGCTCGACCCATTCAGACACCATCATTTCAAATTCAGGTGAAAGCCACATCGCAAAAGAAACAGCAAGCTTAGGATGAATCCAAACTTGTTGATTTTTACCTTCTCCTTTTTTTCCACAAGATGATAAACCTCAACTCTTGTTTTATCAGACAAAAGCTCTATGTATTCATTTGTTCTATCCTTTTCAAACCAGCTATTGGGGTTTTTATACTTTCCTGTTTTATTTTTGTATGCTCTCGCTAATTTAGTTGCGTTGATATAGCCGTCAGAATGGCGTTGAGTTACTACTAATTCCCCAACAGAGTGTTCAATGTAGTGCATTCTAATTTATCCTTTTTTAAATAATTTACTTAATTTGTAAAATAACATTTGTTTATAATAAATAAAAGCAAATATAGGTAGCATTTTCCGAACTGAAAAGTTCGTCAACCACTAATCATAGAATAAAGTTTTGCTGTGGGGATAATTTACTGTAATTTTAATCTATGAAAAAATATTATTGATATCGAGCAAGTATTATTAATTAGCCATAATAAAATATTTTCTCTGATAAATTTCTCCACTGCTCCCTGTTCCCTGTTCCCTGCTGCTTAAAATTTTTATGGTGGGTATTCAAAGATACATGGTAAGCATTTCCTGCGGAATGCTGCGCAAACAGCTATTAGCTGTCAGCTCTTAGCTCTTATGAGGGGATTTTAATATATAGATTTAAAGGCAGCTTTTAGGCGTAAAATTTAATTCTCATTCAATGAGTAAAGCTTTTATCTATAACTAAAAATAAGCAATAGCTGATGGCTGATAGCTGACGGCTGAATGCTTACGATACATGATATGACACGAATTAACTCTCCTTTGAATATCTCAAATCCGCTAATAACTTTATGAATACAATGAGCAAAATTTTCCCAATAATGCTCGTATAGACAAATAATAATTCCAGCATAATTGGGATAGACTTAACAAAGTCAGAAGTCAGAACTCAGAACTCAGAAGTCATTTTTGTAACGGGAATCTGAGCAAAGCTCCAAAAATATTTCGCCTTAAAAGGCGGGGTTGCGCGACCCATATTATTTTGATAATGTGATTTTATATCTGTACGATTTAGAGTTAAAATCCTATGATTTTATTTAATGGTAAAAACCAAAACTTACTCATAATGAAAGTGATGATTAAGTAGGTAGTTAAACAATTAATAATTAATAATTAATAATTAATTATTACCTCTCTTTGAAAACGGATAGGATTGACTCAAAGGAAAAATTTTTCTTGTTTATCCTTGAAAGGAGAGGCATTTTACCTTAATTATTCGGTAAAACTAAACGTAAAATAACTACAGCAAGTAAATTTCATCAAACTATTATGAATTCTAACTTTTTCTTTAACCCATCCCTGTCAAGACTCCCCTTAATACATCTGCACTTACCCGGTCTGTAATCTTGACCACACCCACCCCAGTCGGTAAGACAAACCTAACTTTACCCGCTTTTACCTTTTTATCCGTCTGTAAAGAAACCAAAATTTCCTCAATATCCAACCCACTCGGCAACCTCGTCGGTAAACTAGCTTTTTCAATCAAAGCTAACTGACGGCGATCGCTCTGTTCATCCCACATCCCCAACTCTACCGCCAACCGACTCGCAGCCACCATCCCAATAGCTACTGCTTCACCATGAGTCACCATAGTATAACCAGTCAAACTTTCCACAGCATGACCGATAGTATGACCGTAATTCAAAATTGCCCTTAATCCCGATTCTTTTTCATCTTTCTCTACCACATCAGCCTTACTTTGGCAAGACCTAATCAAGATTTCCTCTAATAACCCTGGGGTGAGATGATTAATTTCATCAAGCTTCTGACTATTCTCCATCTTGGCAAATAATTCCGCATCCCAGATAGTTCCATATTTAATAACTTCTGCCATTCCACCCCGAAACTCACGCACAGGTAAAGTTTTCAATACTTCCGGGTCAATTAATACGAGACGTGGTTGGTGGAAAGCGCCGATGAGATTTTTACCTTGGGGATGATTGACTCCCGTTTTTCCCCCAATAGCAGCATCCACCATTGCTAATAGAGAGGTGGGAACCTGCACTACATTCAAACCTCGCAACCAAGTCGCTGCTGCAAACCCAGTCATATCCCCAACTACCCCACCACCCAGGGCAACCATTGTCGAAGAGCGTTCGATACGGTGTGCTAAAGCTGCATCGTAAATATTATTTAGGGTTTGAAAGTTTTTGTATTGTTCTCCAGCAGGGAGGGTGCAGTGAGAAACATCAAAACCCGCTTGTTGGAGAGAAGCGATCGCTCTTGAGCCATAATGACCAAATATTTCTGGGTTGGAGACCAGCAAGACCTTTTTGCCCAAGTTGAGGGGTTGCATTTTTTGGCCAAGTTTGTCGAGGTTGCCAGGGGCGATCGCTATTTCATAAGATTTGGAGGGTAGTTGAACGGTGATGGATGCCATGGATAATTTCAGACTTTGCTATTTTGAACATTAAATATTAGACTTAATTTTATATTATTCGCCATTTTGGAGAAAAGTTAATGACTGTTGATGGAATTATTGCTTTCGTTGTATTGTTTGTTGGTGGTTTAGGTGTAGCTACAGTTTTAATGTTTGGCTTGCGTGCTGTTAAGTTAATCTAGAATTTTATGTTAAGCATTCAGTAGTCAGCCATCAGCTATCAGCTATTGGTTTTAGTTTTAGATAAAAGCTTTAATAATTGAGTCGGAATTAAATCTTACTACAAAAGCTGGCTATATTAATTGAAACCTCCTTATGAGAGCTGAGATCTAATAGCTGTTTCCGCAGCATTCCGCAGGAAATACTTACATTTTATGAGTTCTCCCGTTAGACGTTTTTTAATAGTTTAGCGGGAGTTTATAAGATACAAAAATCAAATATGAAAATCAAGTTACTGATTTAAAATTATTTTATGAGGATGATTATTTTGAGTGCTTAGAAAAGATAATTAAACTGCTAAATAATTGTCAATTAGAGAGCATAGATTATGATAATTTAATTGCAGAGTTAGAAGCCTTGGGTAGAAGTTAAAAAAGCACGGTTGAAAGTTTCGTGATTTTAATTATTCAACATCTTCTATTTTATCAATATTGGGAAAAGGAAAGAGATGATAATTCTAGACATTGGCAGACAGAAATTTTAACATTTCGAACTCAGTTGGAACTAAAACTCACAACAAATTTACGGAATTATTTAGTTAATAGATTAGATTATCTTTATGGTAAAGCCAGAAAAATTGCTCAAGTTAAATCGGAACTGAAATTACCAGAAATTAACCCTTATACTCTCGAACAAATACTTGATGAAGATTGGCTGCCAGGACAAATTATAGATTAGAAGCTACCATCGGTTTAGTTATTTTGATTTATAAAATTATAGATATGCACGAATACACAATTATTGGTTACGACAGAAAAAAAATTATTACTCCTTAGCATTTTTGAGTGGAGTTTTAAGTCCATTTTTCGTAAGTTGGATGAAACAAGTATTAAATCCTAGTTAAAGTAGCTCAAAAACTTGAATCTAAACCTTAGAAAAAAGTTGATTTAGTTCCATTTAGCACCGCTGTATTATCAATGCAAATCAAGCTCCTTGTTTACAGAATTTTGTATATAGAACCCATTTGGGATCTCCTGACCTAATCATAAGCCTTACAGTTTCTTGGTTTAATCATTATTGGCATAAATAGTTACTAAAGGCTATTACCTAGACCTAAATTGCTCAAGATATTAGCTACTTCAGAAGCTAATTTAGCTTGAAAAAGATACGGTTAGGGGTTCTATAGAAACTATAGATTTTCTATATGCGGGACACGGTGTTTATTGCGATTGAGACATCAATGTAAGAATGATTGCAGCCAATTCATAATAGTTTTACTAATTTTATTTTCTAACAATACGCTTTCAACTATTTTATTTTTTCTGGAACTTGTCTAAATTAAGTTATATACTGTATTTGATATTTGACATCTCAAAAGCGGAAAACTCAGACAATACTATTTTTCCTTCTATTGTAGATAACTAAAGTCTTATTCCAACTTCGGTCTGGCAATATAAATCAGGACAAAACATAATTTAGTTAATCCTTAAAACTTAGTTTTTGAAGGTAATAGCTAATATCAAATATGGATAATTGATGAAAAAACTATACAAGGCAAATCTCCCTACTCCTCACTCCTTACTCCTTGATTTATAGCAGTTGCCATAACTGTATTTGACATCTCAAAAGCTAAAAACTCAGACAACGCTATTTTTCCTTCTATTGTAGATAACTAAAGTCTTATTCCAACTTCGGTCTGGCAATATAAATCAGGACAAAACATAATTTAGTTAATCCTTAAAACTTAGTTTTTGCAGGTAATAGCTCATATCAAATATGGATAATTGATGAAAAAACTATACAAGGCAAATCTCCCTACTCCTCACTCCTTACTCCTTGATTTATAGCAGTTGCCATAACTGTATTTGACATCTCAAAAGCTAAAAACTCAGACAACACTATTTTTCCTTCTGTTGTAGATAACTAATCGCCTAGATAACTAAAGCAAACTTCTGTCTACCAATGGAAATCAGGAAAAAACATAATTTAGTTAATCCTTAAAACTTAGTTTTTGAAGGTAATATCTAATATAAAATGTGGACAATTGATGAAAAAACTATACAAGGCAAATCTTACCGAATAATTAAAGTTTAAAGCCTCTCCTTTCAAAGAGAAATAAGAAAAAATTTTCCTTTCAGTCAATCTTCATTGCTTTTAGGGAGAGGTAATTATCAATTATTAATTATTGAATACTCCCTACTCCTCACTTCTTGATTTATAGCAGTAGTCATAACTGTATTTGACATCTCAAAAACTGAAAACTCAGACAAGGCTATTTTTGCTTCTATTGTAGATAACTAAAGCCAACTTCGGTATTTTTTCTTCCTTCTTCCTTCTTCCTTCTTATCCCAATTTCCAAAGCTTAACAGTTTGATCGAAACTACCACTAGCTAAAATTTCTCCATCAGAACTAAATGCAACGGAATTAACCCATCGAGAATGCCCTTTTATAGTGCGTAAAAGTTTCCCTGTTTCTAGATGCCAAATTTTGATAGTATGGTCGCTACTTGCACTAACTAAAGTTTGATTATCTGGGCTAATAACTACAGAATTAACATCATTAGTATGACCGCGTAAAGTGCGTAAAATTTTTCCTGTTTCTAGTTGCCAAATTTTAATATTTTTATCGCTACTACCACTTGCTATTTTGTCGCCATCAGGACTGACAGTCACAGATAAAATTCTGCCATGATGACCGACTAATGTGTAAATTTCTGTTCCAGTTTCCAGATTCCAAGTTTTAATATTATTCTGACTTCCTGTGACTAATATTTTCCCATTCAAACTAATATCAACTGCATAAATACTGTCAGAATGACCGCGAAAAGTATGTAGCATTTTACCTGTAGGTATATGCCAAATTTTGATGGAATCATCGCTACTGCCACTCACTAATTTTTCTGCATCAGGACTAATAGCAATAGAAGTAACTCGCATAAAATGACTTTGCAAAGTTAGTTCTGTTTCAGTTGCTAAATGCCAAATTTTTATCGTCCCATCATAACTACCACTAGCTAATATATTTCCATCTTGGCTGAGAGCGATCGCTACTACATCATTAGTATGGCCTTCAATTATACCTAATTCTTCTCTTGTTTCTAAATTCCAAACTTGAATAGTACCATTACCATTACCACAAGCTAAAATTTGACCGTCTTGACTAATAACTACAGAATAAACTCTTTCTGAATCTGTATTAAAAGTTTCTTCTAAGGAAACTCCATTGGGCAGACTTAACTTTAAATATTTGGGATGAATCCGAAAATAACCAACAAAATGACTACCTCCTATAGCGAGGATGAAAATTATTCCACCTACTAGAAATTTGCCTTGATTTTTAGAGAAAAATTTCTCTAGATTATCAGATTTAATTTCCTTTGACCGCTCTGGAGAAAATAAACCGGAATTAAATTGTTTTGGCAAATGACTAATAATTTGAGTAGCGCCAATCCCCAGAAGTAAAATTGCACTACCTAATAAGAATTTGCTTTTTAATGGATGATATTTTTTTTGTATCAAAGATTGAGATAAATCATCTTTTATCTGTCTCCACTGATGTAGAATAGTCTGATAATTTTCTGGATGTTGTTGTGAAATTAAGTCATCAATAAAATCTACTAATTTTGGGGATATTTGAGAAACTTTATCTCGCCAATTTAAGGTCTTAGTATCAGAATTTAAAAATGTAGATGCAGGCTGACCAGTTAGGAAGTAAATAAACATATATCCGAGAGCCACAAAATCAGATTGTGCTGACTGTAGCTCTAGAGAAAAATTAGTTAATGTTAATTGCCCATTGGGACGGAGAATAATATTACTAGGTTGAATATTTTGATAGAAAAATTGTTTTTCGTGTAATAAGTCTAAGATTTCTATGAGTTGATTTAACCATTCAACAGCTAATTCTTGATTAATGGGTAAATTGTTTTTTCCCAACCAAGTTTGTAGATTTTCTCCAGGAACTTTTTCTCTAACTAAACAGTGTAATTTTTGATTACTGTTTCTCGGTATAAATGTAAAATAACTACCAGGTTTGACTTGAGGAATTCCAGGATGATTCAGTTGCGCTAATATTTTGGCTTGTTGTTGAAATTGAGAGACAGATTCAGGACTATTTATATGTAATACTTTGAGAATTTCTGTGGTTTCTTCTCTTTTAACTTCATAAATAGTTCCCCAGTCAAGAACCCTAAGTTTTTTGACAGCTTGATATTGTCCTTCAATTAATAATTTGGAGCCACAAGCTGTACAATATAAAGGATTATTCTGATTTTCTGGGTAGAAGCAATTAGGATTAATACAGTAGCTCATAATAGCTGTCTAATTCAGTAGAGCTTTTTTTGGTGTTTGAAAATCGAGTGAAGCTTAATGATTAAGCTAAGACGCATTTAGATTTTATATTCTCTGTTAAGCTAATATACACTTATTTTGAAAATAGTAAAAATAACAAATAAGATATTTCCAGCTACTATTACTATTTTTAAAGTTAATATCTATAGCAGGGAACAGTGGTGCGACCCCGCGTCGGCGTTTTGCTGCGCAAAAATGCTGCGCAGAATTCCGTAGGAAAAAGCTTTAAGTCCTCTGTAAGAGGCAAGGTATTCTCGCCATGGGAACGCTGACCAAGAGAGGGAACGCGCACTCCTGTGAAAGAACAGTGGGAAAAATATTTCCCCTGATTCGGAGCATTATGAGTCTATGTCCTCACCTACCTGTCTATTGCTATATAATTCACAATTTAAATGTACAATAATTTAGGGAATGACCAAAATAAAGAGATAAATTTTTTAAAGCCTAAATAGCCGATTAGACTTTAAACTTATCTAACTATAATATTTGTCTACGTTATATTTCGTATGTATATAAAATATTTATCAGGTAATCAAAATGTTTTGCCGAGTTACATCAATTTTTTGTCACATATTCAGTGGCAACTCAGAAACTAAATAGTCAACTTATAGTCTAACTTCTAATTAAAATCATACCTAACCTAAGCAATCAGCCACTTTAGGCATTAATATCATGTCCAGATAATTAGTGATCAAAAAAAACTTTCTTCTCCTTCTCCTCTTCCCTCCTTCTACTACTGACTCCTGACTCCTGACTCCTCTATTTATAACTGTTTAACCGGACATGATATAACTCAAAATTATTATAGTATCGTAGTATAGTCTTTATTGAATCGTTAGTTTCATTTCAGCGCATTCTACATTATGCTACGCGTAACATAATATTTGTAAAATAGTAGTTTTATAGCTAAAGTTTAAATAATTTGACCATCCTTAACTAACACCAGATATGATTGAATTAAACTATAGTTACCTAAACGCATCAGAAGGCCAGCACTATAATCTATGATGAGCGTGTCTGGATGAATGATGCGTGTATAATTATGATTCGATGTCATAATTAGACACAAATATTAATAGTTTATCCAGTATAAAT
>NZ_JAAHGB010000103.1:0-18399 GCF_010672695.1 Okeania sp. SIO1H4 | reverse complement strand
ATCACTTTTTTTTAGTGGTCACTTTTTGGGGCTGGCCTCTCCGATGCGATCGCACCTCTGAGTATTCTATCTCAGGAAGAGGGCATTGCTCCTACTGGTCACTTATTTCTGCCATCCTGCACTAGTTTTTAGGCTAGGCTAATTTGACAACAAAGAATGTTACAAATAATTAAGTATTATAGTAGTTTCCACATTCCGCACTTTAAAATGTAGTGTAAAAAAATACATTAATCATCATCAGAATTTTAGCCAACAAGTTAAGTTTAAGTACGGAATCCACATTCCGTACTGAAAAAATTAGTATCACAGGCTACAACAAATTGTCTATTCAATTAAGTAGAATTACTCGTGGTATTTGGTAGCTTCAAATGAGATCATCAAGCTGATGATTGCCTGATATCATGTCCGGTAGCATCGGTATTGTATAGTGAAGGTAAGGAAGAAGGTATCGGTATCCCCCCTACAAGGGGGGGAAGAAGGCTTAAAAGCTTGAAAAAACATAAATTTCCTGTAGATATTCACCCTTGGTTTTACACAAACGCGCCCCAGTGGACATGATATGATTATTTATTTAGGACTTACGCAGATACGCTATATATAGCGCTCAAAACTATTGTCCAACAGTTAATAAACTCTATAAATAGTGCCTTTGCGTAAGTCCTGTTCTTATTAAAAAAAGTGTCTTTAAAAGTTAAAAATATGACAACTGATAACTGAAAATGAGCACAACAAAACTAACAGAAAAATTTGAACGAGCATTAGTATATGCTCACCAATTACATTCTCAACAGTTACGCAAAGATGGAAGTACACCCTATATTGCTCATTTGTTGAGTGTAACAGCTTTAGTATTAGAAAATGGAGGGAATGAGGATGAAGCGATCGCAGCTTTATTACATGATGCGGTGGAAGATAGGGGAGGTCTGGCAACTCGTCAACGTATCCTGGAATTATTTGGTGAAACAGTGGTGAATATTATTGATGGTTGTACGGAGTCTGAGACTATTCCTAAACCACCTTGGGAGGAGCGAAAATTACGTTATATAAAGCAAATTCGTCATGGTTCTCAATCTGTAAAGCGTATTTCTCTTGCTGATAAACTACATAATGGGAGAGACTTATTAGCTGCATTACGTCAGGAAGGGGAAATAGTTTGGCAGCGCTTTCGTGGAGGTAAAGAAAAAACTATTTGGTTTTATCATTCTTTGCTTTCTTGTTATGAAGATGATAATTATTTGAAGCAAGAATTTATGAGAGTTATTGCTGAATTAGAAAAGTTTTAAATTGAAGAAGGAAGAAGGAAGGAGGAAGAAGGAAGAAGGAAAAATTTTGCGTTGTCTGAGTTTTAATCTTTTAATATTTCCTAACCGTAATTGTGACTACTATAAGGAAAAATTTCTTTTCCTGTTACTTCTTTCCTGCTGACTCCTGACTCCTCTACTTAACAGACAAAATCTGATACCAACTCACTTTAAAAGTTTCACAAATTTTAAATGTTAAATAACTTCCATAAATTACTGTAGCATCAAAGTTTTGAGTCGATAAAATCCGACTTTTGACTTTTGACTTTTGACTTTTGACTTACTAACTTATAATTTCGGTGAAATGGTATGAGCTAACTCTGGATGACGACCAAATAAACCAGTCATTACCCGCAAAGACAAAGACTTAAAAATCGGAACTATTCCCATACCCCACAAACCCAAACGACGAACCGCCACTATAGGCAACACACTAGCAGAGAACATTCTATCCAGAAAATCAGTAACCCCTAAAATTACGAAATTCTCCTTTCTGCGCCAACTTTCATAACGCTTCAATACCCCAATATCTCCAATATCCTCACCTTGCAGATGAGCAGATTTAATAATTTCAGCGATCGCCCCTACATCCCGAATACCCATATTCAAACCTTGACCACCCACAGGATGACAACAATGAGCAGCATCCCCAATTAAAGCTAAACGATGTTGAACATAGCGATCGCTCTGCATCAACTGTACCGGAAAAACGTAGCGATCGCTCAACAACTCCAACTTACCCAACTTTCCAGCAGTGCGATACTCCAACTTGGCCAAAAATTCCTGTTTATCCAACTCCTGCAACGCCTTCGCCTCAGCATGAGGAGCAGTCCAAACTACCTGACAGCGATTTCCCGGCAAGGGCAAAACCCCCATCGGGCCACTGGGCCAAAATCTCTCAAAAGCAATATTATTGTGAGACCTTTCAGTTTTAATCGTCATTGCCACACAAGACTGCCAATACTTCCAACCATGAGTACCAATATTAGCAGCTTCACGAATAGGAGACCTCGCCCCATCTGCTCCTACCACCAACTGAGAGCGGACAGTCAAACTTTCATTTTCACCAGACAAACTGTCTGTATCCTTCTGCTTTAGCTCAACTTCCACAAAATCCGATTTATAATCTACCCGCAAAACTTCCGCTGGACATAACCAAGTAAGTTGTTCGCAGTCTGCCAAAAATTCTTGCATTGCTGTCAACATCACCTGATGTTCTCCCACATAACCCAATCCTTCCTTTGAACTTGGCCTTTTACCAGTAATAGCCAAATCATCAGGATAAAATTGGACAGTACGGGGATAATTACCATCAGAAAGACTAATTTGCTGATATGTAGTGATTTTAGGCAAAATTTGTTGCCAAACTCCGATGCCATCTAATATTCTGCCAGATGTTAAGGAGAGATTATAGGCAAGTTTTCTAGCTGCAACTACAGACTTAGGTTGACTTTCAATTAATGCCACTTTTAAGCCAGAATTTTTCAAAGCACAAGCAAGAGCAGTGCCAGCGATACCCCCACCGACAATAACTAAATCGTAATCTAATTTTGGTTTAACAGTTGTTTCAGATAGAGAATTTTGGGAAAGTTGCTCTATTACCATATTTATCAAAAATAATCAAGTGCCTAGTAATTTATACTCTCCCTATATTGTGGCGCAACTTTTCGGAAAAATCTGAGTGATTTTTGACTGAAGAGAGAATTTGAAGAAGGAGTCAGGAGACAGAATTAAAGTGCTATAGTGCTAAACTATTAGGAATTCGTCAAAATATTGATTTAAAATGAGTCGAAATATTCGCCTCTTTCCCTCCTATTCTCAAAGAGAAAATCAGACTACAAACCATTGTCTCCTGATTCTCAAAATGCTTTATGAAGAAAATCCTAAATTTTTATCGGAAGTTTTGAGTAAACTATTAGGTGAAGGTTTATCTGGAAAAGTTGGAGTCAAATTCACTCAACAAGTAAGAAGAAAACAAAGCACTCCTGATGGAGAAATTACTCAAGAACCTTTCTCTATTTTTATTGAAACTAAAAGGGGAAATAATTTTGATGAAGGACAATTATTACGTCATCTAGAAAGCCTCAAGCAAAAGCAAGGGGCAAAAGTTCTTATTGCTCTTGCTAACTATGAACAAGATGAACCTAATGATCCGGCTTTTTCCAATGTTAAAAAGATTGCTGAAGCAGATAAAATTTTATTTTTACCTATTAGTTTTGAATATTTTCTAGAGTCAATAAAAGTGGAAGGTTTACCAAAAAATCTAGCCGATGCGATCGCCGACTTAGAAGAGTATTTTGATGAAGAAAATTTGTTACCTTCTTGGAAATATCGTCTAGATGTTGTGAATTGTGCTGGAACTTATGATGATGTTATTAAACATAATATATATGTTTGTACAGCAAAAGGTGGTCAGTATAGTCATCGTCGCAGTTTGTACTTTGGAGTCTATAGAAATAAACAAGTAGACCGGGTAGCTAAGATTGAAGCAGTTGTGGATATTGAGTCAGAAGATGAGTATTCTATTAAGTGGAAAAACGTTGATAAATCGGACGAAGAATTAGTTGAAATTGCTAGAAATCGTCGTAGTTATATTGATAATTCATGGTATCCAGCAAGAGTATTTTTATTAGCTGATTTACATCCGACTAATTTTCGCAAGACGACTCCTGGGGGTATGCAAAGCAGTAAAAGATACTTTTATATTGGTAGTGTGAATGATGTTACAGATTTAGCCGAAAAATTAAAGGATGAAACTTGGAAACAATATCAATAAAAATTCACTACTTTATATTACCTCTTTATTAGTAGTAGGGTGTGTGAGCGGAACGAAGTGGAGTATCACGCACCATTTTTCCCCATTGGAGTTTTGCTCAGTTACCCTGTCGCTAACAGCACCCTACTAAATTAAGTAGCCAAAAGAGATTTTTTTTCTGCCAAAAACATATTTTGAGATTGATTTCCTTGGCCATAAACATAAGCAGTTTTAGTCATAGGGTGAAAATTTATCCATTCCCATTGTTGTTGCAAAGCTTTAAACAAATAATTTGTTCCTTGAATCATTGGCATAGGAAATTGTTCTAATTTTTTTGGAGATTCTAAAAATTTTTTAGGTAGACGATATTTAAGTGAAAATTCTGCAATTAACGGTAAATTATCTGTTGTATTTAAATACCATAAACTTAGATCGGTTTTCACAATATGTTTGTCTCCAAATTGTAAATTTGCTAGTTTCCTTACCACTTCAAAAGCCCGAAAATTCTTGACTAACTCAATTGAAGTTTGTTCGGGAATATCAAGAGCTTTTAAACCAGGAAATAATTTTGCAACCTGTTTAATATTTTCAAAATTAGGCTGCCGATTTTTAGTTACAGATATTGACTGAGAAAACTTGCTTTTAAATGGGGGAATTATATCTTCTTCAAACTTCGTTTTACCTGGTTTTGTTGCCGACAAATCCTGTGAAGCTGACAAATAGCGGTCTGACTCACGATGTTTGAGAGTTATCTGATATTTTGGTTGATGATATTTTTTTTCTCGCCTAATTCTCAGGATAAAACCATGATGACGTAAATCAAAATTTGGTGTATCTAAGTAATAAATTTGTCTATATTTTTCTTCAGTTTGTTGGCTAATAACTTTTCCTTGAAACTGTTGTGTCAATGACTCAACTAAATTGCCAAATCTTTCTACAGTATGAGTACGGTCATAAAATTGATTAATGTTGAGAATTAATTTGTATTCTCTAGAATTAATTGCTTGGTTGCAGTTCTTCATCACTAATTTTTTATTGCATCTGTGTACGAGTTATAATTACCTCAAACTTATTGATTCAAATTTTAAGTTTGAGGAGATTTTTTACCAGATGCGACCCTGAGATAACTGATAGTTAATTTGTGAAATATATGGATTAATTTGAAGAAGGAGACAGGAGACAGGAGGCAGGAGACAGGAGGAAAATTACATGGGGATTCGCTCCCCCAAGTAATTTTGAACACCCCCGTTGACGGTGGGGTATTAAACCCACAAAGAAAATGATAATAACTATTCACATTATATATTAGGCAATAAATTTTACCTAATATATCCTGGCTATGCTACTATTGTTAAGTTACAATCAAATATTGATAAATTCCGGAATAATCTTATACCAATTTGATAAATGTTTGCTACAAATGACTAGCCTCTTTATTCGGTAGGGGAGCCGTCGGATTGGCGACGTACAGGACCCAGAATTAATGGCTTCAATACCAGGTTTTAGGTCATAAATTCTCTTTTTTTGTCAAAGGAACATCTCCTATAAAATATTTTAATCGCACTTATTTATTCGTAACATTTTTTTTGAGAAATGGTATTACATCATGTCTGGATAGTTAGTGATCAAAAAACTTTCTCTTTTTCCTACTCTTCTTTCTTCCCTCCTGACTCCTGAATCCTCCATCGTTTATTTATAAGTATTCAACCGGACATGATATTACTGCAAATTCATCAATCTTCCAGGAAATCAGTAATATATCAAAAATCAAAAATAAATATTCCCCACCCTTACAGAAATTAAGAATGGAGAATATTACAGTTTAACAAACAGTACAGTAATTGGTAGTCCTGCAGGCGTAATGGTATAGCAATGAGCGCTGGTATATTTACAAATTGCAGCAGGGGCCAAATAGCTAAAAGTCTTATATTATCGGCAATTTATTCCCCCTGTTGCCTCTCTTGGTGCGCATTCCCTCTCTTGGTCAGCATTCCCTTGCGACTGGCGTCGTCGCGGGGTCGCACCGCTGTTGCCTGTTGCCTGTTGCCTGTTGCCTGTGCACAGCGCTATAAATGGAGACAAGCAATACTCACAACCGGAGCAAGATACTCCCACTTGCTATACCCTGACCAAAAAATCACAACTTCGGTTCTTCCTTCTTCCTCCTTCCTTCTTCCTTCTTTTGATTAAACCAATTTAAGATTTGGATACTCAGCAACCATATCCTCAGAAGTCAAAGTATCGCCACTCGCTTGAGGTGTCCATAAAACTTCAACAGCTAATAACTGCTCGCTAGAAATAGTACCCATTTGACTTAAAGCACGTCTTACATCTTCTGTACTATTAATAACTGGCAACTGTAATTTACCTTGAGTACCAACAACAATAGTAACCACAATATATTCCCCTGGTGCTTCAGTTTCCTGAGTTACCAGTTCGCCATCAGTTTCACTAACAGGTAGAGAAGTTTGAAGGTTTTTATCAATTAATTGATTATTGTAATTAGAAAGAGTCTCCTCAGAAAACTTACTGCGTTCAGTCAGAGCATACTGATTAAACTTTGCTTCTGCCGAGTCTAGCTTTGCTTGTTCACTTTGGGCAGATCCATAAGCCCAATATTCAGGGTGACGCAATAAAGATAATGTAGCTTCTTGGAGAACTTGCGCTCTACCCGCAGCAGAACCAGTATCAGCATTTTCCGCTATTCTATCAAGGTCTGTTTGTAAACTACGACCTTCTGCCAATAAACCAACTTGTACGCTAGCAACAGAAACTGTAGGATTATTACTATAGCTGTCAAACTCATCTCCCTGAGTTGCTCTTCGGAAACTACTAACTAAGAAATTAGCGATCGCAATAAAAATCAAAATTGTAAACAGACTGCCAAACCCACCGAAACCAAAGAAAGGTAGTAAAAATGGAAAGCCAATACCACCCCCAGGATAGTAACCACCTCCAGGACTACGGGTAGGTGATGTATAGGTGCGACTGGGCATTCTAAATGACCCACCGCCAATGCGACCTCCACTCCGAGCGGCTAAAGCTGCATCAGCTTGACTGAAGACTAAAGTAAACACTAGTCCGATGACAAAGACAGATTTTACGATCTGTGAAAGCAATTTTTTATTCATAAATAATTGTTATTATTTCTATACTTCTTTCTTTAATGTATAGCTTTCTTTCTAGACTTTGCAATCAAAGCTTGGTGTTTAATTATTGGGATATCCGTACTTGAATCACAAAATATCAAAAATCAAAAATTATGTAGTCGAGGTTACAGTCTAGTGCGGCTACGCGGAAGTCATGCATTTAAAAGCGAGTGCTAATTGGCGTCTCCTACGGGGTGTATAAAGTGCGGAAGTAATTCCGCACACAGCCCCTCCAGAATGTAAGACGCACATCTGACAGTCAATCATTTTTGATTTGTAATTGTTCGCGCGATTTTGTAACTGGTCAGTTATTTCCGCCATCCTGCACTAGGTTATTTCAGTTATCAGTTAACAGTACCTCCTACTAAAGTAGGTAGGAGGCTTGAAATACTGAATTTTCTTTATTTTTTAGTCAAGTATATTTGTCTAAGTCTTAAAATATATAGCACTATAGTTTTTAGTTACTATAATCAGGTAGTCCTGTAGATCTAGTGATATTTATAATTAAATCCCTTTCACTGCCAGAAACAAAACTACAAAAATCACTACTTGTACACCACTACCTATAACCATATATAAATATAAATCCCCGTTTTTAGCCTATCAAATCTCACTTCTAACTTCTAACTTCTGACTTCAATCAACACCACCCCCCACAATAGTAACTATTTCCAAGTTGTCCCCTGCTTGTATTTCAGTTTTGTCCCAAAATTGTCTATGTAAAATCTCACCATTATATTCCACAGCTACTAACCGAGGGTTTAGCCCCAACTGTTCCAGAAAATTAGGTAAAAGTATATGAGGTAAACAAGTATGGGTTTCTCCGTTAACTTTGAGCGTAATTTGACTTGACATTCTAGTAATATTTAGATTTTTTCTGGTAATATATTATGAGAGCGTAGGGCTTGATAACGATTTAGTTGAGAAAGAAAATATTGAGTTACTAAAGTTGGTTGCTCTGCCTGCATAATTGCCCTAACTACAGATACACGCTCCGCACCAGAAGATAGAACTTCATCACAATTTTGCATATCAATTCCACCAATGGCAAACCAAGGAATAGTACAATTATTCACAGCATAACTAATGTATTCTAAACCTGCTGCTGGTTTATCTAACTTAGTAGGAGTTTCATATATTGGCCCTACTCCAATATAGTCCGCTTCTTCTTGAATAGCTCGCTTCATTTCTTGTGGGTTTGTAGTGGAACGACCTACAAGTTTCTGAGGGCCAAGCAGTTGTCTAGCAAGTTGAACTGGTATATCATCTTGTCCTAGATGAACTCCATCTGCATCCACAGCGATCGCCATGTCTACTCGGTCATTAACAATAAATAGAGCGCCGTAGCGATGGCAGAGTTGACAGAGTTTTTGAGCTTCTGTCAATCTTGTTATATCGTCTGCTGTTTTATTGCGGTATTGGACAAGAGTTAACCCTCCCTGAAGAGCTGCTTCTACTATATTGATTAATTTATCGTTGGGTGAGGTAACTAGATAAAGGTAGGAGTTTTGTAATTGCTGATATCTTCTATAGGCGAGAAGTCCACTTTCTATAGTATAAACTCGGTAACGCATTTGTTTACAAGCGGAACCCATTTGAGAATTATAAATTTTTCCGTATTCTTCTAAAACTCGTAGTGCTTCTTCTAAGCGACAGAAGTTAACTTGTAGCAGTTGTTGAACATCTGAACGTTCCTCTTCCTGTGGATGAGTCAATTCTGTACCTGGATCGCCAGGGGTATTTCGGGACATTCTTAATTCTGTACTATGCCAACTCCCAATCTCTTGACGTAGTTGTTTACATTCATTTGCCCAATGTATACTATTGAGGCCAAACCTGCACCATTCTTCTATAATTCTTAGACCTTCTCTCGCCCTATCTAGGTTGGCATCCAAAATTCGGCGAACCCCAGGCTGTACATTTTGACCCCAATTATACTTATCACTCATAATAATTACCCTATAAATTTTAATCCTTATTCTCAACATAACTATAATCTTGCTCTCTCAAATACAGAGGGGCAGACTATGAGAAATTTTGCTATTAATATAGACCGTTTTATAGTATAATATTGCCTGCAATACAGAATTTAATTATTGTTCAAATAATTCCTGAAATAGTTTAGCTATTAGGATTACGACTGTAAGACCAAGGTCAAAATAGTTAGGCCATATTTAGATAAATTCTGACTTTAGGGCTGCAAATTTTTGTTAGGTTAACTAGATATTTCTATAGCGATCGCTAAAAAAAAATAGAAATATAAAAAAGGGAAGGAAAAAGGAAAGTAAAAAGATTTAATTTTGGCAACTACTAGGGATGTATAAAGTAAATTTCATGGGAGGTATAAGCCATTTAGATAAGAAATAATTTCTATGTTTATCAATCAAAGCTACTCCAATAATTTCTAATTTCTATGAAATATTAACTTTTTTTGCTCGATAGCTAATGAATGGATAGAAGCTGGAAATAATCAAGAATGACTGGCAAAAAAAGGAACACAAATAGTGATGATATGATTGGAGAATACTAGCTTTCACCATCAACAAGAGCATATAGCAATTCCCAAAAAGCATGAGGTAAACGCATTGGTTTGTGTTAAGGAACAGGGAACACCGCATCTGGGATATGGGAATAGGCAATAGAATAGAAACAAAGATAAAAGATAGGTGTGTCTCACGCTCTTTGAGAAACGCTATATCCATAAATGAAGGATAATTACAGTATTTTGAGAATAGTGAGGTACAGTTTAATACTAATCTCTATTCCCTAAGAGCGTAAAAATTTGTACTTCATTAACTCTAAAACTGACGAATTTAAATAGAGGAAATGCTTACATTACCTACGGAATGCTGCGCAAACAGCTATTAGCTGTCAGCTCTCATCAAAAGAAGGGGATTTTAATGAATATAGACTGTTTCAGCCAGCTTTTATAGTAAGTATAAATTTTAACTCAATTAGTAAAGTTTTTATCTAAAATTAAAAGCAATAGCTGATGGCTGAATGCTTACGAGGTAATGGTTTTATCGAAGTTGAAATGTACAATAACCTTAACTAAATGCTTAATCCTAAATAGTATCGATCGCCAGGGAAAAATAGACTTTTTAAATAACAAAATTATTGGCAACAGCAAATATATTTGGGTAATTGCAAAGTTCCATTCATCACTATTAAAATTAGCTTTGGTAACTCTAGTCAGACTTATCGACTATCC
Source organism: Okeania sp. SIO1H4 (assembly GCF_010672695.1). Lineage (NCBI taxonomy): Bacteria > Bacillati > Cyanobacteriota > Cyanophyceae > Oscillatoriales > Microcoleaceae > Okeania > Okeania sp. SIO1H4. The sequence goes on along the minus strand of NZ_JAAHGB010000103.1, from coordinate 7,983 downwards.
TTAACAATCAACCTCTCTTTACAAAAATTAAAAGATTTGTTCAAAACATCTATAATAAGAGATACTTGACAAAATATAATAACTAAATTGTCTGTCACAGTTTCCTAGGAAGAAAGCCGTGAAACAAATATTTATCCTTTTTTCGCAGGAAAATAATCAAACAAATTTACTGCGTAAAATCAACTTTTTATCACCTATTTTAGCCACTGCGCTACTAGGGGTATTTACTTCTGCAAGTTTGGCAGTACCATTTTCAAAACAAGTAGCCCAATCCCCAGAAACTCCAGCTAATTCTCAAATAAATGTACTTTATGTTAGTTCATCTATTGGTAGTGACTCTGGAGATGGTACTAAAACAGCTCCTTTGAAAACTATTACTTATGCTTTGAAAATTGCTCAACCTCACACAACAATTTTACTTGCTCCTGGAACTTACAATAGACGAACAGGTGAAAAATTCCCTTTAATTTTGCAGCCAAAAATTACCATCAAAGGTAACTATTTTAACCGTGGAAAAAATGTTTTGATTCAAGGTGGAGGTAATTTTAATAGTCCGACTTTAAATCGGAAAAATATTACAATAGTAGCTGCTAATGAATCTAATTTAAGTGGCGTAACAGTCATAAATCCTAATCTTCAAGGTTATGGTTTATGGATAGAATCTAGTGGTTGTGTTATTAGTAAAAATACTTTGAGTGGTAATACTGTAAATGGCATTTCTATAGCGGGTAGTAATACAGCAATTATTCAGGAAAATAATTTCTATGAAAATGGCGTAAGTGGCATCACAATTTATCATAATTCTCAGCCGGAAATTAGAGATAATTTGTTTCAAAATACTGGTATTGGAATGAAAATATCTGATGATGCTGCTCCAAAAGTAGTGGGAAACCGTCTGATTGAAAATCAAAGTGGGATTATTATTCAAGGAAATGCACGCCCAATTTTGCGGGGTAATTATATTGAGGGTAATAGACAGGATGGAGTAGCAGTGATCGCTAAATCATTACCAGATCTAGGTAATTCTCAAGAACCTGGTCGTAATACTATTCGTAATAACATTCGGTATAATATTTATCATGCAGTAAAAGGTCAAACTCTTCCTGCTTATGGAAATTCTTTAGGAGGCGGTCGTAATTATGGCAGTATTGACATTGCTGGGAAAATTGCTCCACCCCCGCGAGTTGCTCCTTTGCCGAATATTGTAACTACCCCTACAGTAAATCGAGAAACAGAGTCTGTCCAGGAAAAGTCTGTTACGGAAACTGCATCGACTGAACCAGAAATTCAGACAACCCCAAAGAAATCAAATATTTCAGCTTCAGCAGAAAAATTACAGGGGCAGAACAGTTCTGATAGTATTATTTCACGACAAAGACCGGGAAATTCTACGACAATTCTTATCCCTGTCCCAGCTCCAGAAACTACAAGGTCTAGGGGAAATTCCTACCAGACAACAACTCATCAAGGCAACTTACAAAGACTACTACAAACTAATCCTAATTATCAGAATACACGAGCAATTGAAATACCAGTATCGCCACCAGAGTCAGGGAGCAGAACTTTAGAAAGATGGCGAAATTTGCCTCCAAGCAGCACTAACCCAAGTTTTGAACCCACTACCCCAGTTGCATCTCCTGGTTTACTATCTGTACCAAGCACAAATATTCCCCTTGGTCGTGGGGGTTATGTACCTCCTGGTATTGGCAGAAATCAAAATCCTAATCCCAACCCTTTGCCTAGACTATCCTTACGTCGTAATTCTCAAAGTCGTGCTGCGGCCTTGGGTCTACGTTATCGAGTAGTTGTTAATGTCAATAATGCTGCTCAGACCTATAAGTTGCGATCGCTTGTACCAGATGCTTTTTCCACGAATATTAATGGTAATTCAGTAATGCAGGCAGGAGCTTTTCGTAGTCGTCTTGAGGCCGATCAACTATTAAAAGTTTTACGGAATAATGGTCTGAATGCCAAAATTATACTTATTAACTGATTCAGAAATCAAACAATTATTTTTCAAAAAAAATATTGGTAAATAGACATAGGCGTGAAAATCAAAAATCAAATCAATTCTTATCCATAAATTATCAATTATTTTTCCCTGTTGCCTGTTGCCTCTTTTGGAGGAGATGTCTAATAAATATTTTGTCAAATAAAGTTTTCCGAATAGTAGACACAATTTGGCAAAGTACGACTACAATAGACGTGCTTGTAATAAATTTTTAAGAGGTCTATAATATGGTAACATCTGCTGCTCCCGGCAATACCTCAGTTTTTATACTGCCTTCGAGACAAGATTATACCCAGCCTACTGTGGCCAAAAAAGTTCGGTCAAACCAGATTAGAACAAAATTGGACATGGAATTATTAGCCTTAAATGTTTTAACAGGAATTAATTCAGACAGCATATTGCGAGTAGCGAGTAAATTGAATATATCTCCCAAGTTAGCTGATGAACTGACTTTAGTGGTAGATGAAAAACGGGGAATGTCGGCAAACCAACCTCTGAAAACAGAGGAAGCGAAATCTTTCATTTTAGTTATATGTCACTTGGCAAAACAAAACCAAGCATTAATTCGTCGTGCAGTAGCATTAATGGAACAAGTGGCTGCTCAAAATACTAAACCTCAATCAGTTACTTTATTAAGAGAATATCTTGAGAAATTTAAAAAAGCATATAAACAATATCACATATACTCTGAAAATACTTCCCAGGATAACCCAGAAAAATTAGCTCTAAAATTATTAGTGAATTTGTTATTTTATAGTTCTCCTCAAGGGTGTAGTCGTCTTTGGTCAAGTCTGAAATTTTAGATCCTGAAATCATACTAAATTTTTAGTATGAAGCAAAACGCTTAAGCAGAATTCAAAATACTGATTTCACAAAAAATTAAAAAAATCAATTGATTGATTAAAAAAGTTTTAAGCATGGTAGAGAATTAAGAATGATTGAGTAAACGGTAAATTTCAGATAATTTAAACTGTTTCATACCTTAATTCTCTTTTGATTTTTTGAGATAAAATTTATCCCTGTATACTAAATTAAAAAAATTATATGATGATATCTTAACCTCTTGGCTACTTATCTATATAACTCAACTATAATTAAATTGATATGAGGAAATTATTGTTAAAGCTGTAGATTAAGATAATTTAATCTTTTCTCTGGCGGGTTTAATACACCACCTTACAGGTGGTGCTTAAAATTATTTAGGGCGATCGGACATGCACGCGGTCGGTGGTTTACTATCTATAAGCAATTTTACCCTCTGCCTTCTGCCTTCTGCCTTCTTCCTTCTTCCTTCTTCCTTCTTCAATCAAATGTTTTCAAATGCCTTCACGAAGTTATACTCCCCCAACTTGTACGCTAAAATTTACAGCTAGAGGTTTAGCGGTCTTAAAATGGATCGGTATTTCCAGAAAACAACGCTTTAGCCTTAGTTTTGATGATCCCAGGGTATCAGAAACAGAACATATTACACTGAGGGGTGGCCGCAGTGAATTAGACGCTCTCCACAAAGTTGTTACCACTTATGTACAAGAATTTCTTAGTAAATCTCCTGAATTACCTCTAGACAATGAAAATAATAAAGGAGAAGAAAACAATAGCACTGCAACAGAGTCAAACTCACAAACAAAAATTCAGGAAGAGATCACCGAAGTTGCTGATGCCAAACTTTCGATACCTAATTCCCCACCTCCAATAAACGGTCAAACTATTTATCTACAACCACGAGACTTATTAAACCACGATCTATTTTTGGGGTCTCTAGCGACTAAAGAGTCAGGAAGTTTTATTACCATGAGTATGTTGCAACTATTTGACCTGGCGATTGCTCTAGATGAATGTGAAGCAGATATACAGACATTACCTCAGTTTAAGTCTGACAGTGAAGTTACACCTCTTCCTGAATGGTTGCGGAGTGCGGTACTAATTATCATCAGCGCTGGTCTAACAGTTAGCGCCATTAAATTATATGACCGCTACGCAATTAGTCGCAAACCACAAAATGAGCCTAATATTATTGCTTCTCCACCAAGCAATAGTTCACCAATTCCAACACCACCAACAAATTTACCAACACCAACACCAACAGTAACTCTATCACCATTACCAACACCACCAACAAATCTACCAACACCAACTATTACTAGACCATCTCCAATTCCTACACCATCTCCTCTATTTCCTAGACAAAACCCCGCGTCACCCGCTCCGAATAACTTGCCACCACCTCTGAATGATTTTTCTCGTCCTCCTCAAAATCAGGGAAATGCTACAACAGTAGTTATTCCCGCACAACCAACAATACTGCCACCAGTTCCTGTTGCACCACCAACGACACCGCCACCAGTTCCTCCACCAGCAATACCTAACTATGGGGTGTCAGTACAACCAAGACCTCCTGTACAACCGCCCCCAAATTTACAAATTCCACCTGCACCAAACCGACCTCTACCACCAGCACTTAATAGAGGAGGTGGGGTAAGACCTTATGTAGATGTGAGTCGTATTCCGGTCAATGTTCCTAGAGCAATTGATTTACCGACCTTGGAAGATGTAGAACCAGTTGCTTTACGCGATCGCGAATCTGTGGTTGAACCTAGTGAAAATGCTGGCAGGAAACCGAAATCTACATTATTCGATCGAATTCCTCAAGTTGCAGAGGTAAGAGAATATTTTGAAAAAAGTTGGGAACCGCCATCAGATTTAGATAAGAATTTGCAATATAGTTTGTTATTAAATGGTGATGGTTCGGTGAAAAAGGTAACTCCAATTGGTCTAGCATCTGTTGAGTTTTATGGTAATACAAAGATGCCTTTAGAAGACCAAGTTTTTGTCTCTAATATTGAGGGTGACAAGACTGCTAAAATTCGATTGGTTTTGAGACCAGATGGTCAAGTTCAGACTTTTTTAGAGTCTTTGAATTAAGGAGTTATATCAAGGGAGTAGTCTGGAGTGTGGAGTGTGGAGTCTGGAGAGAATTTAGAAAGATTTGCGGTCTGGTTGAAGATGAAACATTGTTTTATATCCAATTAAGTGGATTTGATATTAGACATCTCCAATCATCCAAAATACAGCCAATCATAGTACATAAATTATCAATTATTTCCCCCCTACTCCCTACTCCCTCTTTTCTTAAATAGGGTTTGCTGAATAAAATTGTAATTAATACCTGTAAAGGCTTCCAGGGTTAAATATTTATGAAAAAGTGCAAGGTTTTTGGCTGTTGTAGTCTCAAAATGCTAATACTTTTCCGCTGAAATGCCGAAAATTTGGCCGTAGCAGATAGTCTAAACTGTTGCCTGTTGCCAGATGATCTGTTGCCTATCATCACCATAAGACTTTTTCAGCAAACCCTAAATAAAACAAATAAAAAAATAGCCTTGGAAATATCACAAGGCTATCAAGCGAGGTTAATTATTAAAAACTTCTTTAGCGAACAGAACTCTGCATAGTAGCAGTTTCAATTGGCTTCATAAAATATAGTTTCAGGAACTGCCAACCATTAGACAGATAAAGAGGTAACTTCTGGAAAAGCTTCACAACACCTAACTTATTAGAATTAGCGATCGCCGTTAACTTTTCATTATTCTTAATACAAACTTCTAGTCTTTCATAAAACTGAGGATTTTCTACATCCAAAATTACTGGAAAAACACGTCCTGAAGTTTCATTAGTCTTCTCAATTACATACTTATCATAATCACGAGCATTCAAACCAATAGCAGCATAAAAATCAGCTCTTTGAATGTCATTCAAATACATAGTCGCAAATACAGAAAGTAAGAAAAATCTACACCACAATTTTGCTCTCCAGTCATTTAAAATTTGTGGTTGTGCCCTCATAATAGCATCAAAGAAATCTCCATGACGATTTTCATCCTGACACCAATTTTCAAAGAAACGGAAAATAGGATAAATTCTATCTTCTGGATGAGCTTCTAAATGACGATAGATAGTAATGTAGCGCCAATAACCAATTTTTTCCGATAGATAAGTAGCGTAGAAAATAAACTTTGGTTTAAAGAAAGTATACTTACGACTTTTAGTCAGAAATCCTAAATCTAATGATAGATTAAAATCTGACATTGCCTTATTTAAAAAACCTGCATGACGAGCTTCATCTCTGGACATTAAATTGAAACATTCAGCCAAAACAGGGCTTTTATCTTTGAGACGACGACCCAATTCTTTGTAGAGTAAAAAACCAGAAAATTCCGCCGTACAAGAACGTTCTAGAAACTCAACAAATAACCTACGAGTATCCCCATCAATATGATCCCATGATTGGGCAAATTCTTCATCCCGAACAAAATGATGGCGGTTATAATCAGTACGAAATTCTTCTAGAATAGCTATTAATTCATCTTCATTGACTGAGATGTCCATTTTAGCCATCTCATCAAAATCTGTTGTGTAGAATCTAGGAGTTAGAATAGTTTCTTTTGAGGGAACTTTAACCCCTGGTCGCATTTCTTGAAAATCTGGTTTTTTTAGAGAATCTACCATAAGTTTTGTTGTTTTCTTAATTTATCAATCTATGCCTGGTTTGGAGAATGAGCAAGAAAGTATTATATTTTCCACGCTATATAGTTTACCAAGGTCTAGGGGACTGAAGTACATAGTTTTTGTTAAGAATTGCAAAGTATCTATACCTATAAGAAATAGCCCATTATTATCCTACTTCTCAGTATATTTAGAGTTATTAATGTTTTCCACATTATATTCTTGGACTAAGATGGTAATAATACTAAGTGCCCATAACGAAAATTAAGTAACTAGGCAAAACAGTATATTAATTTCAGAAAAATAATTTTTGGGACTAAATGAATAGTATAAGATACAGTTACCTATTTTGGGGGGCTTGCGTCCTAGGTCTTAACGGATGCCATCGTTTATACAATGGCAAAATTTTGACTGGTCTACTTTGGCTCTTTACTGGGGGTTTATTTGGAATAGGCCAATTTATTGATTTGTTGTTAATTCCCAATATGGTAGAAGAACACAATACTAAAGTCAAAGCAAAATTAGGTATTTCATCCCAAGGAGTACCACTATATCAATCAAATGGGGCGGTCTCTATGAAAGCTTCTCCTCCACAAACCCGTCAACAGTTAATGGTAGCTTTACTCAGGTCAGCTTCTACTAAAGGAGGAAAGTTATCTGTTAGTCAGGGTGTCATGGCAACAGGAGCTAGCTTTCTAGAAGTAGAAGAAGCTCTCAAGGAAATGCTTAAAACTGGTTATGTTAGTGTGGATAACCATCCGGAGACAGGAATTGTAATTTACGATTTCCATGAGTTGTAATTTTGCCTACCAATAATCATTACAAATATGTTATTGATTACAAAACCTTTATGGTATCTTTGCTCGTGGTATATGTTTTTATCTGCAGGAGTCAAGATTACTGAGTCAGAAGTCAGGATATTCAGTTAGACAATAGTGGAAAAAGGTAGAAGAATGGGTAGTCTTCCTCGCTTAATGGTATACAAGAACAAGGGACTCCTGGAACAGGGGCATATTCCTCCCACTGCTGTAGGTAACAAAAATAATGACAATACACTAATTATATAGAAACCATTTGCTATCTTTTACACTGAGTTCTATCACGCTGACTATACATTTTTTTAGTTGAATAAAAAGTCATGCGTATAGGCAAACACAATAACTCATTGTATATACATATCACAATTTTTGTGAGGATGCAACCGAAAATCCTTTGACGCGCGATTTTTTTTCAGGAGCCTCATAAAATAAAAATGTTGATAATTTTCAACCCACATTCCGCACGACAAAATGTAGTATGCAAAGATGGTAAAAGTTGAGTAAGTATTTAGACTGATAGTATGGTTTAAGAAGCGATATAGCTGCCGCTAGGCTCCGCCAACGCAAATCATCAGTTGCCGGAACTTACCTTACCAATAGACATCTCCAAAAATTGCCAAAGTTTCTCTATCACGCTTCGCGATATAGCTGCCG